>NZ_JAAHHC010000024.1:76806-114288 GCF_010672265.1 Moorena sp. SIO3A2 | reverse complement strand
CGGCTTTGAAAGTCAGTATTTCCAGTATAACACATCGATTGGTCTAAAGTGAAAGACTCTGTGCAAAATTCATCCCACACTCATGCTGCGCATGTTCGTTGTGGGGCTTCTTTTGCCGGAAGCTAAATTGGTTTCTATATTTAGAACGTTTGGGAAGGTTATTTTGTGACAAATTTTTTGAGTTCTGGAGAGATTTTTTATTTATCAAGAATAGTTGTTTAATTTTTATTAAACTCAATATTATATCATATCATGTCCGGATAATGACCCTTAATAGCAATCTTTCTGATTACCCCATTTCCCCATCCCCCATCTCCTCATCTCCCGATCTGCATCTGTACTCCTACGTTAAAGAATTGCGATTAGTACCGAATACGGGGGTCAATCAAAGCATTAACAATATCAATGGCAATACTTGCGATTACCACAATAGTGGCAAAAAATACCATAATCCCTTGCACCGTCGGGTAATCCCGCCCAGAAATTGCCTCATACAACCGATTCCCTAACCCTGGCCAAGAGAATGTCACCTCTGTCAACACTGCTCCACCTAATAAAGCAGCTAAGGTCAACCCTAGCACTGTAATCACAGGAATCATGGCATTTTTCAGAGCATGGGCAAAAACAATCCGTCTTTCGTGAATACCTCTAGCTCTGGCCGCTTCTACATAATCAGCCTTGAGAGTTTGCTTCAAGTTTACCCGCACAATCCGTTCAAAGATGCCACTCAACAGCAGCCCTAAGGTAATACTGGGTAAGGCTAAATAATAGATAGCAGTGAAAAACTGAACCAAATTACCACTGAAGAGACTATCTATTGTATAAAGACCAGTAAACCCTTCTGGTGTTGCTAGGCTAATGGGATAGCGAGTACCGATGGGAAACCAACCCAGCTGAACAGAGAAAATTAATTGCACCACCATCCCCATCCAAAACAGAGGGATGGAGTAAGTAATGATGCCAAATAATCTACCCCCCACATCCCAAACTGTTCCGCTTCGGGATGCGGCTAAAGTACCAACTCCTATACCAACTAAGAATGCTATGGCCATCCCGCATACTGATAGTTCTACAGTTGCGGGGAAATGTTGTTGAATAATCTCCCAGACTTTTTGACCTTGGCTGGTGATTGAGGTACCTAGGTCTAAACGTAGCAAGGATCCTAAGTAGCGAATATACTGCAACCACAAGGGGTCAGCTAATCCTAATTGTTGTCGGTATTTTTCCTTAACGATATCTGGAGCACGATTCCCTAACACAGCATCCACAGGATCTCCTGGGGTAGCTCTGAGCAGAAGAAACACTAGGGTGGTAATGGTCCATAGCATCAGGGGCGCTAGCAGCAGGCGGATTATTATGTAGTATTTTAGGGCTTTGGCACGGGACATAAGGAAACAGGGAATCGGGAATTGGGAATCGGGAATCGGGAATCGGGAATCGGGAACTTCGGATGAAGTAGTTTTGGATTAAGTTAGTCTATTTAAAGACATTTTTGATTAACAAAAATCTGTTTTGATTAAAATTTATTTTTTAAATATTGATAATCCTTGTTTAACCAGGCTTGTAGAGATGATTTTATGGTAATTTATCACAAATAATCTGGGATATTCATAATTTTTTGATCAATTCTAAATTCTAAATTCTAAATTCTAAATTCTAAATTCTAAATTCTAAATTCTAAATTCTAAATTCTAAATCCCTTTCTTTCCCATAATTGATGACTTTGGCAACAGATATAATTAACAATTATCCCAAGCAACGGTATAAATGTTCTTTCCATCGGGGTGCGTCGATGGAGCAAATTACAGTCATGTTTGGTGTTTGCTTGAGTACTCCTAGCTCATCCACTACCGTTTGACCACGGGTAAGTTCGCTTAATGTTTCTACCTCGACATAGTATTTACCTTGCCTGGTTATTATGGCTGGGTCGAGAGCCACTGCCATCGCTACAGGATCAGCAAGGGGTGACATACTCCCAACACCAAATTTTCGTTCCTAACGTCACTCAAATTATAGTGTGGGCTTCTCAACTTGCATCGAGAACTTGGTGCTTCATCGGGAATCCTACGATTCTTCCTTCACACCCAGCTTGACCGCTAGACCTTCAACGGCTGCAATACCTCTATTTACTAAGATTTTCCCACTAGCCACATCGCGAGGCATAACGACATGGCATTCTGGACAGCTATGTATCCTAACACTCAAATCTTTAGGCACATCAGCCCCACATTCAGGGCAAAGTTGACTACTACCTTTGGCATCAACTTTCTGATGGTAAGTCCCAGTTTTGCGACAAACCCAATCCAAAATATTGAGAAATTGTCCTGGGGCACTATCAAGGACGTGCTTGGCAAGCATACCTTTACTCAGTCCCAAAATATTCAAATCCTCAGCAAATATCATTCCTGCCTGACGACAAAGATGATTACTGATTTTGTAGTGAAAATCTTGTCGCTGATTGCTAATCTTTTCGTGCAGCAAAGATATCTTTTTAGCCAGTGCTTGATAAGACTTACTTCCTCTTTCTTTCTTGCTAAGTCTGCGTTGCAGCCATTTCAGCTTGCTTTGAGACTGAATGTAGAACCGAGGGTTATCAATCAATTCACCTTGGCTAGTAGCTACAAAACTGGATATACCCCAATCAATCCCTAAAGGTTCACCATGAGGCATGGGTTCGGGGATAGAAATGTCAGACTGTAAAATCCGTTGAGCATACCAACCCGAAGCCTTGAACAAAACCCGAACTTGCTTGACAACAAATCCATCAGGAATAGCCCGATGCAAAACAATGGGCATCTTGCCAATCTTAGGGAGTTTGATTTGCCACCCAGTAATCGGATTCGATTTGAACTGAGGAAATACAAAAGAACGATATCGTCCGACTTTTTTGAAGCGTGGAAATCCAAACTGTCTCTGTTGCCTCATCTTAAATGCTCTATCAAGTCTCTTGAGAGCATCTTGAAGAACTTGAGAGTGAACGGCTTTGAACTCAGGAATATTTTTCTTGGCGACCGTCAGTGCGTTCTGTTGTTTGTA
Source organism: Moorena sp. SIO3A2 (assembly GCF_010672265.1). Lineage (NCBI taxonomy): Bacteria > Bacillati > Cyanobacteriota > Cyanophyceae > Coleofasciculales > Coleofasciculaceae > Moorena > Moorena sp. SIO3A2. The sequence goes on along the minus strand of NZ_JAAHHC010000024.1, from coordinate 111,252 downwards.
GTAATCGGGATATGGCTCGTCAACAGAGATAATATATTCGTGTCTGAGACTACAAGCGTCAACTCTACACTTACGGCTATTTATCCAGTCTTTTCTTTGTCGCAGTGCGTAATTGTAAACACGCCGACATTGTTCGAGCCAATCAAGCATTTTAGCTTCTTGGTCAATATCTGGATGAATGCGATATGTGTAAGTCATGCTTTCCATGAGTATATTCTAACAGATTTTATTGTCTTGTTAAAATATTTAAATTGCCAATTTTTGGGGCATCGAACCCCTCAATTGGCTTGGGTAGTCCATGTATCCCGACGCTAATTCTGCGAATATAGCACGGGACTTATAGCTCCCCAAACCCCTCGCCAGTTAAGCCACGGGAATTTTGAATCTTAACACTGGCGTCTTACGCTCTAGCGTTGCAGTCTACAGCAAAACGTGCTATGTCTGTGCCTAAGTTTTTGATTTGTGCGATCTCATCGGGGAGTAATGCTGCTTCACCACGGCTTAATTCCCAACCGACCATCTCCATCGGCATGCCACTGTGAAAGACAATTTTAGCAGCATCTGGATCTACCCAAATGTTATATTCCGCAGCTGGAGTAACGTTGCCCACCACATTAGCGGCTCCACCCATGATCACGCAACGCTTTACTAGGGAGGCTATTTCTGGGGCACGGAGTAATGCGATCGCAATATTAGTCAGTGGTCCTAAAGTAACTAAGGTGATTTCCTTGGGATTAGTCTTAATAGTATCAATGATGATATCCACACCATGAGCTAGCTGGGGTTTAGCCTGGGGCTCAGGGTAGTGCATGTTCCCCATACCGTCTTCACCATGGAACCATTGAGCATATTGGCATGGGCGGAGCATTGGTTTAGGGCAGCCAAGGTAGACAGGGGTGGATGCGCCGCACATCTGGACGGTATACAGGGCGTTTTTTGCACCCTGTTCCACAGGTACATTTCCACTAACTATAGTGATAGCTTCAACCTGGACATCTGGCCAACGATGTGCCATCAGGAGTGCAACGGCATCATCGGAAGCGGTATCGGTGTCAATCAGGAATTTCCGCATATGTGAATGTAGCATTTCTTAATGGTATTACTACCAGAACTCTTAATGTCTTCTTTAGGCAAGAACCCAAAATATCGGGCTAACCTGGGAGTGAATCCACCCTAGACAACTACTACAGCAAAACTGGCGGACCAATTACTAAACCTTAGCAAACCTGCTCAAATCGGGTTTTTACTGAGTCTTCAGATTGGTCAAGCTCACCAAATGGTAAACGCTATGAAGGTCACGATACCCTGGGGTGCAAGCCAGCTCCAGGCTCTATCGCTTCTGATTAAACAGGTGATGAATTAATTTAGTGAAGCCAGTGTCAGGAGCCTAACAAGCTTTGATAGCCGAGCGAGGCACACTTTACCCTTAACGGGAGTAAACACAAAACCATGTGTAATTACGTCTTTGTTTTAGATGCAAGCCATAAACCCCTCAATCCCTGCCGTCCCGTTACCGCCAGGAAGCTTTTAACGGCTGGGAAGGCGGCTGTATATCGCCGTTACCCTTTCACCATTATCTTGAAAAAGCAGGTAGACGGCGTTGCCAAACCGATGTCCCTCAAGATCGATCCTGGCTCCAAGATTACTGGTCTAGCTATTGTGTATGGTAATCAGGTGGTATGGTCTGCTGAAATAGAACATCGTGGCTCCAAAATCAAATCAGCTCTCGACTCTCGTAGAGCAGTTCGTCGTTCCCGTAGAAACAGGAAATGCCGCTACCGAAAGCCACGTTTCAACAACCGAAAACGCCCAGAAGGTTGGTTGGCTCCGAGCCTACAGCACAGAGTGGCAACCACTATGACCTGGGTGCTGAAATTGATGAAACTCACCCCCATTGGTGGGATTTCCCAGGAGCTAGTCCGGTTCGATACCCAAAAGCTCCAAAATCCGGAAATCTCTGGCATAGAGTACCAACAGGGGGAGCTGATGGGCTATGAAGTGCGGGAGTACTTGTATCAGAAATGGGGTCGTCAATGTGTCTACTGTGGGGCGAACTCGGTCAAGCTAGAGGTGGAACACATAGTTCCCAAATCGAAGGGGGGGACAAATCGTGTCAATAACCTCACCCTAGCCTGCCATGGGTGTAATCAGGCCAAAGGAAATCTTGATGCTCGGGATTTTTTATCGGGGAAACCCGATGTCCTAAAGCGGATTTTAGGTAAAGCAAAGCAACCACTATTAGATGCGGCGGCGGTCAACTCCACCCGTTGGCAACTTTACCAAAGTTTGAAAGAAACTGGATTGTCCGTAGCAGTGGGAACTGGTGGCAGAACCAAGTACAACCGTATCAAGCTGGGATTACCCAAGGGTCATTGGGTTGATGCAGCTTGTGTCGGGGAAGTGGCCACATTGAAGATTGTCACCAGACAACCTCTTTTAATCAAAGCGATGGGTCACGGTTGTCGTCAGGTAATCCAGATGGACAAATACGGCTTTCCTCGCAAAGGTTACAAACCTAAGCATCCTGTGAAGGGATGGAAAACTGGGGATATCGTTAATGTGGTGGCTGGAAAGAATGCTGGATTAAAAGGGGTTCGCATCAAGAGCGTCAGAGCCAAAGGAAATTTTGATCTGATCGGGTCATTTAACGGTGCCTCCAACAAGGTCTTGAGTGCATCTCAGAACTACATTCAATGTGTCCATCGCCACGATGGGTATTCTTATAGTTTTGCTGAATGATAAGTAACTTTGATAAGCTTTTTTGTAGGAGATTTTTATGACACAACGGACCTTTGGGGTAATTGGTTTGGCTGTAATGGGGGAAAACCTCGCGCTTAATGTAGAAAGTCGTGGTTTCCCGATCGCAGTATACAACCGGACTGCAGCCAAAACCGAGAAATTTATGGCTGAGCGAGCTCAGGGCAAGGATGTGAAAGCTGCTTATTCCTTGGAAGAGTTTGTTCAAGCTCTGGAGCGACCCCGCAAAATCCTAGTGATGGTGAAAGCAGGGAAGCCAGTTGATGCAGTCATTGAGCAACTCAAACCTCTCCTAGAGCCAGGAGATATGATCATTGATGGTGGCAATTCTCTCTACCAAGATACCGAGCGGCGGACTAAGGATTTAGAAGCCACAGGATTGGGATTTGTTGGCATGGGCGTCAGTGGTGGTGAAGAAGGAGCCCTCAATGGTCCGAGTTTAATGCCTGGTGGTACTTCATCAGCATACCAGGATTTAGAACCAATTTTGACCAAAATTGCGGCTCAGGTTGATGATGGTCCCTGTGTTACCTACATTGGTCCCGGTGGTGCTGGTCACTACGTGAAAATGGCACACAATGGCATTGAGTATGGCGACATGCAACTAATTGCTGAAGCCTACGATGTACTGAAAAATGCCTTGGGACTAGATCACAAGCAGCTCCATGAGGTATTTGCTGAATGGAACACCACTGATGAGCTAAATTCCTTTTTGATTGAAATTACAGCGGATATCTTCAAATACATTGATCCAGACACGAATGGGCCGTTAGTGGAGATGATTCTTGATGCTGCTGGACAAAAGGGCACTGGACGGTGGACTGTAGTTAGTTCCCTAGAACTAGGGGTGTCAATTCCTACCATCTACGCTGCAGTCAATGCTCGTGTTATGTCCTCTTTCAAGGATCAGCGGGTAGCAGCAGCTAAGGAAATCACTGGTCCTGTGGGCAAGTATGATGGCGATGTCAAAGCATTTATTACCAAAGTCCGGGATGCTCTCTATTGCTCTAAGATGTGTTCCTATGCTCAGGGGATGGCACTCTTGAGTCGGGCATCGGAAGAGTTTAACTATAATCTGAACTTGAGTGAAGTTGCCCGGATTTGGAAAGGAGGTTGTATCATTCGAGCTGGCTTCTTAGATAAGATTAAGAATGCCTTCAACCAAAATCCCCAACTCCCCAATCTCTTGTTAGCTCCTGAGTTTAAGCAAACAATTTTGGATCGTCAGGATGGTTGGCGAGATGTGCTAGCGGTATCAAACAAATTAGGGATTCCAGTCCCTGCTTTTAGTGCATCCCTAGATTACTTCGACAGTTACCGACGCGATCGCTTACCCCAAAACCTGACCCAAGCCCAGCGTGACTACTTTGGTGCTCATACCTACGAGCGGCTGGATAAACCCAGGGGTGAGTTTTTCCACACCGATTGGATGGGATTGAGTTCACAAGGTTAGTAAAACTTTATTACTGCTTTAGGCGCAAAGCATTTGGGCGACCATGGTTTATTCTGATTTGATCAGGTCATAAACCCGATGCTTTGCCCTAGTATAGCAGAAGTCAGAAGTCAGAAGTCAGAAGTCAGAAGTAAAACTCTTGCGCTTACAAAGGGTGTGAGACTTTTGTCATGTCCTAACTGCCCTGGCGACTGCTATAACTATAGGAAAGGGAATAGGGAGCAGGGAACAAAAATTTACAATTTATTTAGCATTGCTATAATCAAAAACTATTCGAGTAAAGCAGATTTATAATAGCGCTGCATCGCTTCATTTATTTAAATTTAAAACTAGTTAATTTTAAAACACCATTACACCCATTGCTATATAGCAATCCTATCTGATTCGTGAAATAAATGGGCTGCTTTCCACCATCCCGTTAATTATAGGTATTTTACCGGACTTGATATAACAGGTGATCCGTAATTTTTGCGATCGCGAAGCGTGACCTACGGTCAATCGCTTTTAGCGTGGCCTACGGCCAATCGCGTAGCGGCTCCTTGGCCAAAAGGCCACGCTACGCGAAAGGAGCATCGCTTTTTTCGTTGGTGCTTTGCTTGCCTATTATACCAACCTGGAGATTAATCCTAAGTTCACAATTGTCCAATCACCGTTAAAAAGCGCCATTTTGCCGTTGGATACCAAAATAGTAATTTTGTCAAGGCTTACGGGAATTATAGTCATAAGTCCCCTAATTAGTGGTTGAGTTAGTTGTTCAGCGACTAGAGGGCGATTGGCCTTTGGCCACGCTTTCGGCAAAGCCGACGCTACGCGAACGCGAACGGCCTTTGGCCACGCTTTCGGCAAAGCCGACGCTACGCGAACGCGAACGCAATTTGTTTTGTTCGAGGTATCCAGCATTAATGGGTAGTATAGTAGGCATTTTCACAGCTACAGATAAGCATCTTGATCGGAACTTGCTTCTGCGCATGCGTAATGCAATTACCTATAGTGGTTCTGATCACAGTTATTTAGAGATTACACCAGAGGATGGAGTGGGTCTAGCCCATGTTCCCCTGATCAGCAGAGACTTAACGGCTGATAGCTATCAGCCAATGTGGAACTCTAACCATACAAGTGTCGTTGTCTTCAGTGGTACAATTCTCAACTGCCGAGAAATCAGAGACGAGTTGGAAACATTGGGGTTTAATGTCCAATCTAATCGTGACACTGAAATATTACTGAAGGGATACGAAGCTTGGGGAACAGAGGTTGTTTATAAGCTCAATGGTACCTTTGCTTTTGCTATTTGGGACCGCTCTGTTGGAAGGCTGTGGTTAGCGAGAGACAGATTTGGGGAGCAACCACTATATTACTTCTTCGATGAAGTACACTCTACTTTTATTTTTGCTTCAGAGCTTAAGGCAATCCTAGAACACCCTGTTGTTTCCAAAGCTGTGGACCCTCAAGGGTTGCAATCCTACCTGGTTTTTGGATACGTTCCTTCTCCCTTGAGCCTAGTTAAGGGGGTAAAAAAGCTACAACCTGCTCATAGTTTAATCATTGAAGCCGGAAAAACACCGCAGCTACATTGCTACTGGCAACTTAAGCAAGTCGCAACATTGCAGAGTGCCCCAGAAGCAGAAATCAGAGACAATCTTCGCTCGCGGTTTGAGTTGGCGGTAAAGCGTCGCTTAGATCGCAACAGTCATTTTTCTCCCGCAGCACTTCTGAGTGGTGGTTTAGACTCTACCCTGGTTGTGGGGATGATGAGCAAACTCTTAAAAGAACCAGTTCACACCTTTTCTACAGCCTTTGAAATTGGTTCTGTTGATGCTGAAATCTGGAACACAAATCCGAATCAGTGTAACTCTGATGCTGATGTTGCTAAAGCAGTGAGTGCCCATTTTGGTACCAAACATAGTCAGCTGATTATCTCTGGGAGACAAGATTTAATCGGCACACTGCGGCGTTGTGTGAGAAATTTTGGTGAGCCTCATGGTAGCCAGATTAACGTCACCATGATCTTGCTGGCTGAATGGCTTAAGGAGCAAGGAATTGCAGTAGTAATGACTGGGGATGGCAGTGATGCCATCTTTGGAGGTGAGCCGCGCCATCTATTAGATATGCAGATTAGCCTCTTGCAAAAATTACCTAAGTGGTTGCGCAACTTAGCCTATGCCAACAGAAACAAATGGCCAGTAAAAGATAACTTTAATCCTACAGCTTTTAGAAGAGTGGACTTAGCACCCTTAACTGTAGAAAGATTAAGTACTTGGTTTACCTACGGCAAGGGAGAATTTAATCAGCTCTTACAGGGAGAATACGCTACAGATACCGGAGTCATAGACTCGATCTATCAGGAACTATTAAAAAGTTTGCTCTCCAACAATCACATTACTAGCAACCAAGATGCCCTGCTCTACATGGATTTGAAGTTGGATATTGAAGAATCAAATCGCATCAAGACATATAAAACAAGTACGCCAGCAGGTTTGGAATCCCTGACTCCTTTTTTAGATTACCAATTTGTTGAATATGCCATGTCTATTCCCTTTTCCAGGAAAGTGGGCTGGCAAAAAGATAAGCAACTGCTGAGAGAAACGTTTTCAGATTTGTTGCCAAAAGTAGTAGAAAAGCGGAAAAAGTATGGTTGGCGATCGCCTTTTGGTTCTTGGCTCAAAGATTATCTGTGGCAAGATGTTTGTGGGTTAATTCAAACATTGCCAGAAACAGGTATTTTTACACCGGAAGTTTGTAACTTGATACAAGACTACCAACCTGCTAACAGCCGCCAACTTTGGTCGTTGCTGACTTTTGCCATCTGGCACCAAGAATTTATGGAATGACCAATATTAGCTTGATTCGCAAGAATCAAGAGGTGCGACCCGTGGCGAATTTAATTCGCCTACGGAAAGCGCACCTACTAACTAGAAGCACTGGTATAAAAACGCAGGGCAAACTGCCAAAAGATCCCAGAAGCAAACAGCAATCCTAGGGCTAGAATACCGGAACCTACTACCCAAAAGGTATCACTCCGATTCAACATCACTTCTGCTGGGACTGTAGTCAGGAACGCCACTGGCACTACAAAGGTAAAGAAGAACCGATAGCTAGCCGGATAAGCTACGATGGGATATCGACCAGCTTCTAGCATACTGCGCAGAACAGCGGTGACATTGTAGATTTTGACAAACCAAATGCTTGTTGCTCCCAGCATAAACCAGATGCTGTAGAGGCTAGTCAACCCAAAACATAGTGGCACTACACTCAAAAGATAGTTGCCGATATCTAAGTTTAGGCGTCCACCAGCGTAGCCTATTACTATAATTGAGAAGATTAAGTCTGGTAACCCCCAAGGGCTGACACTTCGCCAAGACAGCCAGAACTGAGAACTAATGGGCTTGAGTAGGATAAAATCGAGGGTTCCTTGCTCGACGTGATCCACAATCCGGTTGAGATTGGGAATCAGGAATGTGCCAGAAAACCCCTGTAGTAACGTGAATATCCCTAGTATGACCAGGGCTTCTTCCCAATTCCAGCCGGAAAAGGTGTAGCCAGTGCGGTAAAACAAGAATAGACCGAATAGGCTACCAGCTAGGTTTCCTAGGCTGCTCAAGGTAGCGATCGCAAAATTTAACCGATATTCCAGTTCAGCAGTGAGCGCAGTACTCCAGAACAACTGGAGTACACTAACATATCGTTTCATATTAATGTGGCTATCAATGAAACTTGGGCTACCCCCAATAATATGCCATTGGGCTAATGCACCAACTATCCCTTATAATTGCATCTTATTCTAAGGTTCTGATAAGATTTAAATTTTCACAGTTAGGTTGAATAGGATAATAATGAATAAAATCTTGGTAATTGAGGACGAGATTTTTATTCGAGAAAATCTGATCGAACTCCTTGAAATTGAAGGGTTTGACGCTCAGGGTGCTGAAAATGGTGTTGAAGGTGTACAGTTGGTTCAACAAGAACCACCAGATTTGATTTTGTGCGATGTAATGATGCCTGAACTAGATGGATATGGGGTATTGCAGGCACTACGTCAAGATCCAGCCACAGCGAAAATTCCGTTTATGTTTCTGACGGCTAGTGCAGATCGCAGCAATATTCAGAAGATCAGAGAACTAGGCATTCATGACTATATTCTTAAGCCATTTAATGTGGATAAATTTTTGGATGTAATCTCAAATCGGCTAGCGGAACAAAATAAAGCCTAGGGCGTGTTTTCAAAGTTTTCCGCAAGATTATTCACCCCCCCAGCCCCCCTTGAAAAAGGGGGGAGCCATACTCAAAGTCCCCCTTTTTTAAGGGGGACCAACGGGGGATCTCCGAGGCAAGAAGACACGCCCTAGTGGTGATCACGGGAAATAACAACCAACAGTTGACCACAGACCATTCACGCTATGAGTTCTAAGCCATTAATCCAAGATCCAGAACCCTTGGAAAGTCGATTGAAAGAAATTCCCCTGGAACCAGGGGTTTATTTAATGCGTGACCATAGCGCTAGTATTCTTTACATCGGCAAATCCCGAAAATTGCGTACGCGAGTCCGTTCCTATTTCCGTGACTCCCAACCCCTGAGTCCTCGCATTGCGATGATGGTGGCACAGGTTACTGATATTGAATTCATCGTAACCGATACCGAAGCGGAAGCCCTAGCGTTGGAAGCCAATCTGATTAAGCAGCACCAACCTTACTACAACGTACTGCTCAAGGATGATAAGAAGTATCCCTATGTTGCCATCACTTGGTCAGAGGATTATCCCCGTATCTTCATTACCCGTAAGCGGCGCATGGGGAATAAACAGGATAAATACTATGGTCCCTACGTCGATGTCAAGCTATTGCGCAATACTTTAGCTCTGGTCAAACAGATTTTCCCCATCCGGCAACGCCCTCGACCTCTGTTTAAAGACCGTCCTTGCCTTAACTATGATTTAGGTCGTTGTCCTGGTGTGTGTCAAAAACTAATTACACCGGAAGAGTACCGTCAAACCATCCAGAAAATCGCTATGGTTTTTCAAGGGCGTAGTGGGGAACTAATTGAGATGCTGACGGCCAATATGGAACAAGCAGCAGAATCCCTTAACTTTGAGCTAGCAGCGCGGATTAGGGATCAGATTACTGGACTTAATTCCCTCAGTACAGACCAAAAAGTAGCCTTACCTGACGATACTGTATCACGAGATGCGATCGCACTAGCGGCTGATGCCAAACATGCTTGCATCCAACTATTTCAGATCCGTGCTGGTCACTTAGTCGGGCGCTTGGGATTTTTTGCCGATGTAGCCCCTCAAGGGAATGGGGGGATAGAACTCGGAGCCATTTTACAACGGGTTTTAGAAGAGCATTACCAAACTGCTGATGCGGTGGAAATCCCCACAGAAATTTTGGTGCAACACCCGTTACCCGATGGGGAGATGTTGGCTGACTATTTGAGCCGGAGCAAAGGTCGAAATGTGACTATACTCACTCCCCAACGGCAAACCAAAGCTGAACTGATTGAAATGGTCAAGCGCAATGCTAACTATGAACTGGAACGCACCCAGCGATTGGTTGACCGCAACACCAAAGCCATGGAGGATTTAGCTAACATTCTTGACTTACCGGATTTACCACGGCGCATAGAAGGGTATGACATTTCCCACATCCAGGGGAGCAATGCAGTGGCTTCTCAGGTAGTGTTTCTAGATGGCACACCAGCCAAGCAGCACTACCGTCACTACAAGATCAAAAATCCTAATATCACTGTCGGTCACTCCGATGATTTTGCTAGCCTTGCTGAGGTGATTCGCCGTCGCTTCAAAAAAAGTCAACTCGAACCAGAACTAGCAGATAATCAAAACTCAACAAGCAACACTAAACACTCAACACTCAACAACCAAAACTCAACACCCAAAACTCAACAATCAACAAGCAACACTAAACACTCAACACTCAGAAAAGATTGGCCTGATTTGGTAATTATTGATGGCGGAAAAGGACAGCTGTCAGCAGTTGTAGCAGTATTGCAAGAGCTAAATTTACAAGAAGAAGTGCCTGTGGTAAGCTTAGCTAAACAGTACGAAGAACTATTTTTACCAGAGGAGCCATTACCCTTAAACACTGATCCCGAGCAACCAGGGGTGCAACTTTTACGCAGGGTCAGAGATGAGGCTCATCGGTTTGCGGTGAATTTTCATCGGAAACAAAGAAGTAGTCAGTTAAATCGTTCCCGTTTAGATGAGATTCCTGGATTGGGATTTCAGCGGCAAAAACAGTTATTGGCTCACTTTAACTCCATTGATTATATTCGCAACGCATCGGTTAAACAGCTTGCTGAAGTACCAGGCATTGGTTTGCGTTTATCCAAGGAAATTTATCACTACTTCCACCCATGACTAGACCTTTTTAAAAGGTATATCTTATAACTACTACTAGAGTTTTATCGGTCAGCAAACAGAGGAAAATGCCACACAAAAACTGAGGCAACAACAGGTGCGACCCGTGGCGAATTTAATAATTAGATGCGGAAAGCGCACCTATGAAAGAAAAACTGAGACAATCTAGTCTGATCTGCCAATTAGTCTGAAGATATAGACGTTGCGGTATCAATCTCTAAGTAGGTTTACTCTCTAAGTCGTTTGACTCAATGGACTTGGATGTAAAGGACTTGTAGGTTTCGCGTTCCCGTAGCGGCTCCTTAGGAGCATCGCTTCCTGTGGGCTTTCTTTCTGTGGGCTTTTTTCTGTGCTCTTTGGCGATGCTTTGCCGATGTCGATGTTGGGGAGGGCTGAATCGGTGACTAAATTATGTGATTAACTATTATACATCTTATTTGATTAAGAAAAAACATGGATAGACAGTTTCAGCTCAGGTCCTAATACTTTTTAAGTTAATAATTTTTAAGTTATATTAAGAAGTAACCCTAAAAAATCATCTTTCTTTAATAAAATTACCCAGCACTACCAGTAACAGGGGAATAACCATGACCCGAAACACTTTAGATGAACAGAGATCTCAGCTGAATGGCTCTGGCACTATCACTGAGCCAGATCACCAACAGAGATCTCAGCTGAATGGCTCTGGCACTATCACTGAGCCAGATCACCAACCATTACACCAAGCTAATCACCAACAGGAGGATTCAGCCTCATCATTACCCAGCTCCGGGACTAGTGAATCCCAAAACTCCTTGACATCAGGAGCAGGTAGTTTAGTGATTGCTATGGGTATGGGAATTATGCTGACTTTCGTAGGAATGCGATTGATCGGGACAGCTCCAAAGGTTCAAAAAACCGATTCCCCTGCTGAAACTGTTCAAACCCCTGCGGCTGTCCCCTCTGCTGAAACCCCTGGGGCTGTTGCCTCTGCTGTACCTGCTCAAACTGTTACAGTGGCAGACGTAAAAACCACCACAGTTAACCGAACCCTAGAAGCTATTGGTAGTGTTGCTGCTTTTGAGGAGATTAGGGTCAAATCCCAAGCAACGGGTTTACAGATTAAACAGGTACTGGTTAGAGAAGGGGAATTTGTCAAGGCCGGACAAGTAATGGTCAGGCTAGATAATGCTGTGCTTCAGGCACAGTTAGCTCAAGCTCAGGCAGCAGTTGCCCAAGCTGAAGCCCGTTTAGCAGAACTCAAAGCAGGGACACGCTCAGAAGAAAAAGCCCAAGCTAGAGCTCGTCTAGACCAAGCCCAAGCTCGTCTAAGACAGGCCCAAGCCAGTATCCCTAGACAAATTGACCAAGCCAAAGCCCGAGTGGCATCGGCTGTTGCACAGTTGAGTCTAGCTAAACGTCGCTTCGAGAGCCAGGAAAAATTGATTGCCGAGGGAGCCATCTCCCAAGACCGCTATAATGAGGTGGAAAGTCAATATTTCAGTGCTCAAGCGAATTTATCTGAAGCCCAACAACGCCTTGAGCAAACACGAAACACCAACTCCCCAGAAATTGCTCAGTTAGAAGCCGCTGTCGTAGAAGCGCAACAGCAGCTCCAGCAAAGATTGGCTGGTTCCCGTCCAGAAGTAATTGCTCAAGCCCAAGCTCAACTGGCTAGAGAAAAGGCACAAGTCCAGTTAGTGATGGCGCAACTGAACGATACCCAAGTGGTGGCACCAGTCAGTGGCAAAGTAGCCACTAGAAATGCCCGTGTCGGTGATATTACCTCTTCGTCAGAAACACTCTTTACCATTATCGAAAAGGGGCGTTTGGAACTGTTATTAAGGGTACCCGAAACCCAACTGTCCCAAATTCAGATTGGACAACCAGTAGAAATATCTTCTAAAGGAGATAGCCGCCTGAAGCTTTCTGGAACAGTACGAGAAATTGACCCGATAGTTGATCAGCAGTCTCGTCAGGCTCTGGTAAAAGTAGATTTACCCAATTCCGGCACCTTGCGACCAGGGATGTTTTTACAAGGCTCCATCACCACCTCAGCCACTACCGGTCTAACTATACCATCGAAAGCAGTATTGCCCCAAGCCGACACTAGCGCTATCGTTTACCGACTCGAAGCAGATAACACCGTTAAAGCACAACCAGTGGTAATGGGAGAACTGCTCCCTAGTGGGCAAGTAGAAATCAAGAGTGGTTTATCCGCAAGCGATCGCATTGTAGTCAAAGGTGCTGCTTTCCTCAAAGACGGCGATCCCGTCCAAGTATTAGAAACTCCATAGAAGCGTTGAAAGTTAACCGGTTACAGCTTCCATGTTGATTAACGGTTGAAAGTTAACCGGTTACAGCTTCCATGTTGATTAACGGTTGAAAGTTAGCCGGTTACAGGTTCGATATTGGGCAAATAACCTTGGCCAAAAGCCCACGCTACGGGCACAATCTTGGCCAAAAGCCCACGCGATCGCGTTCAACCAACTAACCTTCAACCAACTAACCTTCAACCAACTAACCTTCAACCAACTAACCTTCAACCAACTAACCTTGGCCAATAGGCCACGCGATCGCGTTCAACCTTCAACTATTTAAAAGATGTCCTTCCACGTCTCCTCTTGGTCAATTAAAAATCCGGTTGCTACTCTGGTCATGTTCCTGGTTTTAGGAATAGTCGGTCTATTCTCCTTTATGCAGTTGGGAATTGATCGGCTCCCTAATATTGATCTTCCAGCGGTGATGGTTACTGTTACCCAGCCAGGAGCAGGACCTGCAGAACTGGAATTCCAGGTCACGAAAAAAGTTGAAGATGCTGTTGCTAGCCTCGGAAATATTGACCAAATCAGCTCCACGGTTACTGATGGCAGCTCAAGAACCGTTATCAATTTTGTCCTGGGAACTGATAGCAATCAGGCAACGAATGATGTACGCAATGCCGTAGCTCAAATTCGCCAAAGTTTGCCCCTAGATATCAACGAACCTATTGTCAGACGGTTAGAATTTTCCGGGGGTTCAGTGATGACCTATGCGGTAGCTTCTAACAAACGCTCGGTGGAGGAGTTGAGTGATCTAGTTGACCGGAAAATTAGCCGTGATCTGGTTAATGTACCGGGAGTTGCCCAAATTGATCGACTCGGAGGAGTTGACCGGGAAATTCGAGTTGACCTTGACCCCGCTAGATTACAAGCTTTTGGTATCACTGCTACCCAAGTTAATGACCAAATTCGGACTTTTAATGTCAACTTACCCGGTGGTCGCGGTAACATCGGCGGCGCTGAACAGAATGTTCGGACTCTCGGAAGTGCTAAGACAGTCGAAGAGTTAAAAAACTACCGTATTGTACTCCCAGATGGCGCAAATGTTCCCCTTTCCAGTTTGGGAGAGGTGACCGACGGCTTTGGTGATCTTAGGAAAGCTGCCTATCTGAATGGGGATTCAGTGGTGGCCTTTTCTGTGCTGCGCAGCACTGGTAGCAGTTTAGTCTCGGTGGAAGAAGGGGTTCGCAAGGCGGTTGTTCAACTAAAAACTACCCTGCCAGAGGATATTGAACTGCGCTTGATCTTCACCCGTGCTGATTCCATCCGTGAGTCCTACCAAGCAACCATTGATTCCCTAATTATCGGTTCAATACTGACTGTATTCACCGTGGGGATATTTCTGAGAAATTGGCGGGTAACTCTAATTACAGCAATAGCGCTACCTTTATCAATTATTCCCACCTTTCTGGTGATGAAAGCCCTAAACTATACCCTTAACAATATGACCCTACTGGGTTTAGGCCTAGCCGTGGGGAACTTGGTCGATGATGCCATTTGCATGATTGAAAATATCGACCAGCACTTGGATATGGGTAAGAAACCCATGAGAGCAGCGTGGGATGGGGCCCGGGAAATTGGTTTAGCTGTAGTAGCCACCACCGCAACTATTGTCGCGGTATTTATTCCTGTAGCCTTCATGGGGGGTATCCCTGGTCAATTCTTCCAACCCTTTGGAGTAACCGTTGCGGTATCTACTATGTTTTCCACCCTAGTAGCTACAACAATGACACCAATGCTGAGTGCTTATTTGCTCAAGCCAAAATCAAAAGGATTGAAGGTTGACCCGTTGAAGGTTGACAAGTTGAAGGTTGACAAGTTGAAGGTTGACCCGTTGAAGGTTGACCCGTTGTTCGCGAAGCGTGGCCAATTGGCCAAGGTTGACAAGTTGAAGGTTGACAAGTTGAAGGTTGACAAGTTGAAGGTTGAAAGTTGGCAAAATAACCATCAACCCAATAACCTTCAACCCAATAACCTTCAACCCAATAACCTTCAACCCAATAACCTTCAACCCAATAACCTTCAACCCAATAACCTTCAACCCAATAACCTTCAACCCAATAACCTTCAACCCAATAACCTTCAGAGCCGACGTATACAACCTTATCGAGGTCTATTAACCTGGGCATTGAAGCACCGGATTACCACGATGTTGATAGCTGTAGCTTTTTTCATCGGTAGCTTGCAGCTTGTACAGTTTATTCCCAAGGGTTTGTTTAGTAATGAGGATACTGGAGTCAGTACGGTATTGATTGACCTGCCACCGGGGTCTGAGCTGAGTGAAACCATAGATGTGGTTCAAGAAACAAATCAGTTGTTGCAGTCAAACCCAGCTATAGAAAATGTTCTGGCCAGGGCTGGAAATGATGGTGTAAATTCTGGTATTGTATACGCCAAACTCTTACCCAAAGACCAACGGGAAATATCTCAGCAAGAATTTGAGCAGCAGATGCGTGAGGGTTTCCAGAAAATACCTGGCGCGAGGGTTAGTTTCCGTAGTCAAGGGGCTGGAGGCTCTAGCAAGGATTTATCAATTGTTCTCAAGAGTGAGAATGGTGAACTGCTTTCCCAAACCGCCCAAACTCTAGAACAACAGATGCGCCAAAGTCCTGGTTTAGTGGAAGTCACCTCTAGTGAAAGTCTAGTTAAACCAGAAATTGTGATTGTACCTAATCCTGCCCGTGCTGCAGATTTAGGAGTATCTGTTCAAGCGATCGCACGCACAGCCTCTTTAGCCTTAATTGGAGACCTTGAGTCAAATCTGGCTAAATTTGACTTACCTGACCGACAAATTCCGATTCGTGTCCAACTCGACCCAGAATCGAGGGATGACATCGAAACCCTCAAAAATCTGCGGGTTCCCAGTCGAAATGGAACCTTAGTCCCCATCGCTGCTGTAGCCGATATCCGTTTAGGGAGTGGACCGGCCCAGATTGACCGCTTTAATCGTGCTCGTCAGGTGTCTTTGGGAGCTAACTTGCAAGGGATTTCCCTAGGAGATGGGATCGCAAAAGTCCAATCCCTACCTGCTATGAATCCCCTACCCCCTGGAGTTTCCGAGGAACCCTCTGGGGATGCCAAGATTATGCAAGACATCTTCGGTGGCTTTTTAAGCGCTTTAGCGCTATCAGTGTTGTGCATTTATGCCATTCTGGTACTGTTGTATAACAGTTTTCTCTATCCCTTTGGAATTTTGGTGGCTTTACCCCTATCCATCGGTGGTGCCTTAATGGGACTGTTGATTGGCCAGAAGGAATTGGCACTTTTTGCCCTAATCGGAATAGTATTACTGATGGGATTGGTGACCAAAAATGCCATTCTCTTGGTAGACTTTGCCTTAGCCAATCAGAAAGAAGGGACATCCCAGTTTAAAGCAGTCATTCAAGCTGGAGTCAGTCGCTTGCGACCGATTTTGATGACCTCGGTCTCCACCATTGCTGGCATGATTCCCATTGCCTTGGAATGGGGAGCCGATGGTGAAGTTCGTAGTCCGATGGCTCTTGCCGTGATAGGAGGATTTACCACTTCTACTCTGCTAACCTTGGTGGTGGTGCCGGTATTATTTACCTATGTCGATAACTTAGTTCGTTGGGCAAGAAAGACCCTCTTTGGAAGTAAAACTCAAGATTACCAAGACGATGTAGTAGAGGTTGATGTAGAGCCTGAGCAGTATTTGAGCAATGGTACTTCTATTGCTGCCAGTAATGGTAAGTTCTAGTCTCTCGACTAATGTCTAGGTAAGCTATCAGCTATCAGCTATCAGCCAAGGGCTGAATCCTTATGCCTAGGGTGAATAACAATTAACTATATAGCAACCGAAGTATAGTTTAGGACAGAGTATTTTGGTTGAAAGGGAGCAGGGACTAAGGCCGTAGGCCACGCGGGGCGCGTTCGGAGCAGGGAGCAGAAATATGTCTTAAGCTTTACTTCGACTGCTATACAAAGTTTATTGTTGGTATTTAATTATAATGATGCAGATGTCAATTACCTATTGATTGTATTAACCAAAACCCATCAATCCCTGCCCTGATAAGTTAGCCATAATATAGCGCTACGTGCAAGTCCGCAAGTCACAAGTCAGAAGTCAAAAGTTTACTACAAAAGGTTTTCAGCTTTTAGCAATGTCAAACACTTTAATGCGTAGTGCTATATCATGTCGGGATAATTACCCTTAATAAAAAACTCCCCCATCTCCCCATCTCCGCATCTCTCCCCACTTCCCAACCTCCCCACCCTCCCCTTGTTTTTTACAAATATGAGATGCACCCGGTTGGTGTAGTGATAGGGTGGATAGTATTCCCAGCAGTCTGATGATGGTAACATTTGAGGAAGGGGGGTGTTTGATCAACGGCGAAGACGGGAAGGACGCCAAGAAAGCAAGTAAACCCAAGAAAGCAAGTATAGCAGTCGCCAGGGCAGTTAGGACATGACAAAAGTCTCAAACCCTTTGTAAGCGCAAGAGTTTGACTTCTGACAAATGACTTCTGACAAATGACTTCTGCTATAAACCAGGGAGGCGGATTTTTGTAACCAATTAATATTACAATTAATATGACAATTCAGCAATTAAATAAATTAGCAAGCAACTGAATAATTATGATGTGTGACTACATAGGTTGATCAATTCAAAATTATGCAGTTAAATTACCTAATATAAAGAAATTAAATAGCGATTAAGTTAGGTAAGGGATTAAGTTAGGTAAGGGATTAAGTAGCGATTAAGTAAGTTATGATTAGTTTAGGTGATTGGTGTAAGTTATTGGTGTAGTGGGAGCATCGACTCGTGAAAGCTGTTGGGTGGCATAGTAACTGGTTGTGGAAACTTTTTTCTCTAGTTGGAGAAATTTATTTAGGTATAGCCATACTGTATCCCGTCCATGTCGCTAAGGCTGAATCTATTATACCAGCCACAGATGGTACGGGCACTAGTATTACAATTTATGGCAATGAGTTGACGGTTGACGGGGGTACAGTTTCCGGAGATAGCGCCAATTTATTCCATAGTTTTCAAGAATTTGGTCTGACGGCAGAACAGACAGTTACGTTTCTGTCTAATCCCCGAATTCGTAATATTTTGGGTCGGGTGATTGGGGGTAAGCCGTCAATTGTTGACGGGTTAATTCGAATAGCTGGAGGTAACTCAAACTTATTTTTAATGAATCCAGCGGGATGGGTGTTTGGTGCTAATGCTCGTCTGAATATCCCAGGTGATTTAACCGTAACAACAGCGAATCGGATTGGGTTTGGTGAAGACAATTGGTTCACTAGCTTTGGGTCAAATGACTATCAAACTTTAATCGGTAATCCCCAGACTTTGGCCTTTGACTCGACTCAACCAGGGAGTATTATTAATGCTGGGAATCTGGAACTACTAGAGGGTAATAACTTAAGCTTAATCGGCGGCAGTGTGATCAGTACTGGAAACGTAAGTGCTGCCAACGGAACGGTTACTCTGGCTGCTGTAGATGGTGCTAATTTAGTTAGGATTAGCCAACCAGGACACCTATTAAATATCGAAATTGAATTACCAACGGATGCTGATGGGGAGCAGCTACCATTTACACCTCAGGATTTACCAACCTTGTTGACCGACGGAGTTGAAGGGTTACAGACACCGATTGTGGTGAAGCCAGATGGTAAAGTACAGCTCGCGGATTCTGGTTTACCGATTGAGATGGGTGATGTGGTGGCTCGGGAGGTAAACGCTCAGACTGCTACACTATCAGCTGCTAATAATCTCACCTTAGTCGAAAGCCAGCTCTCTACCACTGGGGATTTGAATCTGTTGGCTGGCAATACAGTGCGATCGCATGATAGTCTAGCGCGCCCCTTTATTGCTGAAGCCCTCGGCAATTTATCCATCCAGGGCAATCAAGCCATAGAGATTTCAACCCCCAATCATCAAGCTAGTGGTTTATTCTCTGGTGGCAACATGGTACTGCGTTCCGCTAATCCAGTACAAGGCAGTAGTCGCTATCAAACAGGCGCTAGTTTTCGGATTGAGCAGTTAGATGGTAGTCCAGGGAATTGGATTAGTCCTGATGATTCCATCATTCTAGCAAATGGTGATGTCAGTCTAGGCAACTATCAAGGCGCTTCCTTACATATTTTAGCAGGGGGTAGTGTTACCTTAGGCGAGATTGCGATTAATCCTACTGATCAGCCTAACCCTAAGATTAGTCCAACCCACTCCGATCCCATCCTTGCTAATCTAGCCAATGTCACTCTATCTGACCAAAGTAATTTGGTGATTGATGGTGCTAATCAGGCGACCTTAGATATTAGAGCTGGGATTGATTGGACACAACAAGGAGGAGTGCCAGGAAACAATTCAGGTAATCTTGATTTTAGTAATAATTTTAGCAGTAATGCCACCAGTGCCGATATCAAAGTTAGCGATATTACCGTAGCTCGGGATGGATTGGTCTCGATAACCAATCAGTATTCGCCTAATACTGCATTAACCACTGGTGCAATTCAAGTTGACACTATTAAGACCGGTGGTTTAAGTAATAGTAATCCTAATACTAATTCCCCACAAATCCTGATTGACTCTCGCAGCACTATCGAAGTCACTAAGAATAATCGCTTAGATACTGCTAATAATACTGGTAGGGGAGGGGATATTACCCTAAATGCTGATGGCAATAGTCAATTATCCACCACTCAACCTACTATTCAAATTCCTAGTATTGATTCCTTTGGTGGGTCAGGGGCCGGTGATGTCACCGTAACTAGCAGAGGTGGTGATATCCAAATCAATAGTGGGGGTAGCGGTATCAATGCTGGATCGGAATCAGAAAATGGGGGAGCGATCGCAATCACAGCTACCAACGGTAACATTACTATCAAAAATCCCATCAACAGCCCCAGCACTCTAGTCATTGATACCGATGGTCAAGTCAGTCTCGGCAATCCGGAGCAACCCTTACAAGCCAGTAAGATTAAAGATGTTTTGATTACCGCTGGTGGGATTGAAGTGATTTCCCAGCTGATGGCTGAAAGCATCACTATCCAACCAAAAGACCCTAATACTACTTTGGGCATAGGGAAAGATGCTGGTGGCACCTTCCAAATCACCACAGCGGATTTGTTCAATAATCTCGCTCTAGGCACTTCCGGTACCTTAACAATTGGAAATCCTGAATTTACCGGTGATGTAAGAATCCGCAACTTTGACCTGAGTCAGGCCAATCTCAATGTTATTGTCAGAGGCGGGGATATTCACTTTCTCAGCAGTGACACCAATCCTGCTGTCCAACTGGCTAATAATCAGACAGCTCAATTTATCTCTGCTGGTACCATCTTTGATAATCTGGGGACTGAAGTAACCATTGATGGGGAACAAGGGGCAGTTTTATTCGATGCTGAAAATGGATTTAGCTACGCCGATGCTAATGGTATAGATGTTCAAGCTAAGAATATTGCTGCCGTTACCCGCAATAGTGGCGATATTATCCTTAACCTTCAAGACCCCAATGCTGTGATCACCTCCGTGGCTGGTGTGAATGGGATTAGCGCTGCTAAAAATGGCAGCATTCGTCTCGGACAAGATATACCTGGTACTATCACCATTGATCAACCCATCCGTGCTCAGGGTTCAGGGAGTATCTCCATTGGGCAATTCAATACTACTCAAATCAATCTCAACAGCACTGTGACATCTGGGAGTGGTAACATTAGCTTCCTCAAACCCCTCAATCTTGATCCGACTAGCCCTAACACTAGTGCTAACATCACTAGCACTAGCGGTAACATTACCTTTAATGATACCGTTGACGGTAATCAAGACCTGAGCGTTAATGCTGGCACTGGCACCATTCAGTTTAATGATGCAGTGGGAGGCACCATTCCCCTAGGAGATATTACCCTAACTGCTGATGAAATTAACTTTAACGACATAGTTCAAGGGAATGCCACCATTACATTACAACCGTTCAGCGCTGATCAAGCGATCGCAATTGGTGGCAATCACAGGAGCCAGACTGGTATTATAGCTCTAACTGCCCAAGAAATCAACTTCCTGCAAGATGGCTTTACTGCTATCACTATCGGTAATCCTAACAGTAGCGCTAACATTACCATTGCTGAAACTGGGGTCACCTTCCAAGACCCAGTAACCATTCAAGCCCCAGCCGGATCAGGTGCCATCATCGCCAATGGCACAATTCAAGGCATAGACGATGCTTCGATTACTCTAGAGGCCAATCAAAGTATTGCAGTTGAGAACATTATCACCAATGGCTCCGATATCAACCTTACCGCTAGGAATGGAGAGGTATTCACAGAAAACCTCAACACCTCTGGTATTAGTGGTGGTAATCTTGTTATCGATGCTTCCACTACCATTAAGACTGGCTTAATTAATACTAGCGGTAGTCTTGGTGATGGCGGAAATGTGATTATCGACCCGATTGGAGATGTGGAAGTCAGGGCGATTAATGCTCAAGGGGGAGAAAACGGTAGTGGTGGTGATGTTGATATTACCGCTGGTCGATTTTTCCGAGCTACCGATACCTTTAGCGGACGCAATCAGACCACAGCTAGTATTTCCACTAGGGGCGGAGTGGCAGGAGGGTCAGTCATCATCCGACATAATGGCGCAGCTAGTTCCATACCCTTTACTGTCGGGGATGCCAGCATCAATGGTACCGCTGGAGCCATTACCACTGGCACACAGAATTCTATTTTGCCAACGCAACGGTTTCTGGAGTCCTATACTCAGGGTAATTTTCCCAGTCAGATTCAACTGATTACTGAGCTGATTACTCAGTCATCTCCTAATACTAGTAATACTGAAGTAACCAATAGTGAGCCAGATTTACCTGAGTTACCACAGGAAATCCTCCCACCATTGATGATAGAAGAAACTGAAGCATTGTCCAAAGAAATGCTAGTCTATCAACTAGAGGATTATTTTACCAGTCAAGTTACCAGTCAAGTCACCAGTCAAGCCACCGGTCAAGCCAACGGTCAAGGGGAGTCATCTGTTGCTGAGATTAAAACAGCCAAAGACATTCAAACAGAACTCAAGGAAATTGAACAAGTTACCGATGCTAGACCAGCACTGATCTATGTCTTTTTTCGGAATTCTGGAAATTTACCAGGACGAGACGTTGTCTTAAAAACCGAATTCCTCAACATCAATCCTAATGTAATTGTAGAGCCCAAGCCTAATGCTCCGTTAGAACTGGTATTGGTAACTAGCCAAGGCAAAATGATCTACAAACGGATTGCTAATACCAGCCGGGAGCAAGTGTTAGCCTTAGCTCAATCATTCCGGGATAGTGTAGCATCTCCTAGAGCAGGGGTTTTTCGACCACAAGACCTAGCCAAATCCCAACAACTCTATCAATTACTGATTAAACCCCTCCAGAAGACATTAGATGAACAAAACATCAATAACTTGGTGTTTGTGATGGATAAAAGCTTGCAGTCTCTCCCTTTAGCCGCCCTCCATGATGGCGAAAGCTTTATTGTGGAAAAATACAGTGTTGGTTTAGTGCCTAGTTTGAGCTTGACCGATACCAACTATACCGATGTCAGAAAAGCCCCAGTGCTGGCTATGGGCACGGAAAAATTTCACCAGCATCGAGACTTACCCTATGTTCCCAAACTAATCGAGCATTTAGTCAATACCTGGTCAGCTAAAGCCCTAGAAAACGAAAACTTCACTATCGCTAATCTCCAGGATGAAATTAATCAGAAATCTTTTAATATCCTTCATTTAGGAACCCATGGTAAATTTCGGTCTAATGCTAATGATTCCTACATTCAGTTCGGTAAAAAACGATTAGGATTAGGAAAATTTGAAACTTTGGGATTAGAGCAACCACCGGTCAACTTATTAGTCTTAAGTGCTTGTGATACAGCCCTTGGCAATCAACAGTATGAATTAGGATTTGCTGGATTTGCCTATCAATCCAAAGTGCAATCGGTTTTAGCTAGTTTGTTAGCAGTGCCTCAAAATGGAACGTTTAAACTCCTGAAATCTTTTTATGACCATTTAAAAGTAGTCCCTATAAAAGCAGAAGCCTTAAGGTTAGCCCAAGTAGAGATGCTTAAGGATAATACTAACACTAATAATAATTTATCCCATCCTTACTATTGGGCATGGTTTACTATTGTGGGGAATCCTTGGTAATTTTAATAGGGAGTAGGGAGTAGGAACCCACCCCTAACCCCTCCCAGGAGGGGAACGGGAGTCGGGAGTCGGGAATCGGGAATCGGGAATCGGGAAATGGGCAGAATTCTCCCGGAAACTATTGTGTATTTTGATACAAATAGTTAGAATTTTAACGGAAATCATTGTGTATTTTAATACATATTTTCCGGGGTTTCTACAATCATGAAAGTAGCTACTCGCTCCTTTGTAAAAAACCTACCCTTGTAAGGATGGGGAGATGGGGGAGATTTTGATTAAGGGTAATGATTCCGACATGATCTCACAGGAGGGGAGAGTGGGGAGGATAAATGCGATCGCTTTTAGCGGAAGCTGAGGCCTTTGGCCACGCTACGCGAACGCTTCATCGCGCAGCGGCTCCAAAGGAGCATCGCTTCTTCAACTATTCTCGACTCCCGATTCCCGTTCCCCTCCTGGGAGGGGTTAGGGGTGGGTTCCTACTCCCTACTCCCTACTCCCCTAGCCCAGACCTAAAGCTTCTTCTTGAGAGCTGAGGTAGCAGTTAATGCACCAACAGCTAATATACCGAATACAGTGGTTGGTTCAGGAACGGTAGCCGGGGCTCCGTCATAAAACACTGTAATGTCAAAGGTCACATTTTGATCAGCTTCTCGAAAAGCAAGAACTGCCTCACCAGGAGCAACACTCCCTGAGGTTAGCAACAGTTTTTTCATATCCTTAGAAAAGATAAGTTCACTGAAAATATCAGAAATACTTTCCTTACTCCAGGCTGCATCTTCTTCGCCAGGAATTGTGTAGAGTATACTGGTTAAGGTCTTGTCGATGTTATTTCCAATTACCACTCTACGCCCGAGATCTGTGGTAATGGAATCCCCAGTTTTACAAAAAGGAAGACAAAGTTGGGCAGTAGGCTCCTCACCAACGGGGGGCTTAACAACTACATTTTTAACTAGGGTAACTGCCTGGGCCACACTAGGCATTACCACAGTCATCAATGCTGCTGATGCTGTAGCCATAGCTAATTTTTTAGCCATCCCTTTGGTGACAGCTAATGATGATGATAATTCAGCCATCTAAATCCCTGATTATTTTACCTAGGTCATACTACCCAACAATCTGGACATTCTTTATAAATCTTTGGTAAACTTATCATCAAGATTGTGAAAGGTTGTATTCAGGTTATAAGGTAAGCAGTTAGCAGTCAGCAGTCAGCGGTCAGCGGTCAGCAGTCAGCAGTCAGCTATCAGCCGTCAGCTTATTTTATTCAAAAGCACCTAAAGTAGTGTGGCCAATGGCTGTTCGCGTAGCGTGCGCGTAGCGCATAAGCTAAAAGCTGAAAGCTGAAAGCTGAAAGCTGAAAGCTGATAGCTGATAACTGAAAGCTGATAACTGATAGCTGATAACTGATAGCTGATAACTGATAGCTCCCTACTCCCTACTCCCTACTCCCTAATTATGGATACAAACGCCTCTGAATTACAAGAAAAAATTCGTCAACAATTTGATTTTGGCCCCTATCCCAGAATTCCCATCGACCGCTCCCCAAAAAAGCAGCTAAGCTTACTTTATTTCCATAATTTAGTTACCCCCTATTATTTAAGAAATCACCAAGTCATTAATCCAGACCAGAAAGTAATTTTAGATGCTGGCTGTGGCACGGGATACGGCTCATTAACCTTAGCAGAAGCGAATCCCGGAGCCAAAATTATTGGGATTGATATTTCGGAGCAGTCTCTGGATTTAGCCCGTAAACGATTAAGCCATTATGGGTTTGATGAGGCAGAATTTCATCAGCTCTCTATTTATGACTTACCTAGCGCTGGTTGGGAATTTGATTATATTAATTGCGACGAGCTACTGTATTTATTTCCTGATCCAGCTGTTGCCCTGAAAGCGATGAAAGCGGTTTTGAAGCCTCAGGGAATAATTCGCAGCAATCTACACAGTAAGCATCAACGTCACCTGTATTTTCGGGCACAAGAAGTCTTCCATGTGATGGGATTATTTGATGAAAATCCCGAAGATATGGAGATTGACATTGCTTTAAATACCATGAAAGCGTTAAAGAATAATGTTGAACTAAAAGCTAGAACATGGGATCCTAAATATGAGAGGGAAGACGGAAAAGAAACAGTTTTAATGAACTATCTTTTCCAAGGGGATAAAGGCTACACCATTCCTGATTTATTCGCTGGCTTAAGAGAGGCTAATCTAGAATTCATCAGTATGGTCCATTGGCGACAATGGGATTTAATGAGTCTATTTAAAGAACCAGACAATTTGCCAGTGTTTTTGGCCATGAGCTTGCCAGATATTTCTGTGGAAGACCGACTGCATTTGTTTGAGCTATTACATCCTGTTCATCGGCTCATAGATTTCTGGTGTGGACATCCCGAGCAAGGCCAATCCTTTACTCCAATTTCCGAGTGGACACTGTCCGATTGGCAGAAGGCTAAGGTACATCTCCATCCTCAGCTGAATATACCAGACGTGAAACAAAATATTCTCAAAGCCATTACTGAATTACAGCCTTTTGAAATTAGTAGGTATCTACCAGTGAGTGGAGTGGAGTCTCTGGTAGACAGTGCCGTTGCCTCTTGTTTATTACCTCTATTTGATTCCCCTCAGTCGATGCCATCTTTAGTAGAGCGATGGCAGAGATTGCGCCCAGTGGATCCCGTAACCCTGGAGCCGATAGCTGAGCAGAAGGCGTTTGATACGGTGAAAGAGGCATTGATGGGATTGGAGAATTATGGGTATATCTTGGTTGAAGGTTGAAGGTTGGCAGGTTGAAGGTTTGTAGGTTGGTAGGTTGAAGGTTGGCAGGTTGGCAGGTTGGCAGGTTGAAGGTTAAAGGTTAGTAGCCGTAGGGTGTGTTAGGGACCGGCTCTCCTGGATTTTTGGCCGATTGGCCAGGGTTGAGACAGCCGGTCCCGTAACGCACCAGGATCAGCCATCAGTGCGATCGCGAAGCAGCAGCTTGTAGGGTGGGCAAAAACACCAGGGTGCTCTGGAGTAGTTCATGATCACAGAATTTTGCCCACCATTACCGGTTGATGTCAGATATGCGTACCCATTAATGTTGTAGGGTGGGCAAAAACACCAGGGTGCTCTGGAGTAGTTCATGATCACAGAATTTTGCCCACCATTACCGGTTGATGTCAGATATGCGTACCCATTAATGTTGTAGGGTGGGCAAAAACACCAGGGTGCTTTGGAGTAGTTCATGATCACAGAATTTTGCCCACCATTACCGGTTGATGTCAGATATGCGTACCCATTAATGTTGTAGGGTGGGCAAAAACACCAGGGTGCTTTGGAGAAATCTAGATCATCGAAATTTTGCCCACCATTACCGGTTGATGTCAGGTTTGCGATCGCGTTTGGCCGTAGCCATCCTGATTCAAACCTCACTGATTAATCCCTTGCTGGTGGGCAGGCAGTAGCCTTAGGGTGCGTTAGGGACCGGCTCTCCTGGATTTTTGGCCGATTGGCTGCCCGCGCGAAAATATATTAGACTTCGCGGCAGTTGTCGGGAACAGGGAACAGCGGATCACCGGAACAGTGGACAAGAATTGACGCAAAGCGATGCAGAGGTGCGACCCGTGGCGAATTTAATTCGACGACTGTAAGCGCACCTAAGTGGTCTTGGGGAGGCAGCGCGGTCTTGGGGGTTCCCCCCATGAGCGACTGCCGTGGTTTCCACCACTCGCTATTGCATCAAGAACACTATTAGAAAAATACTTTTGCAAGAGGTCTATTGTAACGGGCAAGATGCCCATTCCACCAAGATGCCCATTCCACCAAGATGCCCATTCCACCAAGATGCCCATTCCACCAAGATGCCCATTCCACAGTTAGTTGGTAGCCGTAGGGTGCGTTAGGGACCGGCTCTCCTGGATTTTTGGCCGATTGGCCAGGGTTGAGACAGCCGGTCCCGTAACGCACCAGGATCAGCCATCAGTTTCTTTGAAGTTTGTGATCGCATTGAGATCATCTTGGTGGTGCGTTACGGATGCGATGCTGCTGGCGAAACATTTATTAACACGCTGAAAGCCTTGATATTCAGTGTAATGGTCGAAAAACATTTTATAGTTTTGTAACGTAATCAACGGCAGAATAAGTGTTTTGGATGTTAACTTATATTTCGCCAGCAGCATCCGGATGCGATCGCATTAATTTCCAGATATGCGATCCCATTGAGATCATCTTCGTGGTGTGTTACCGGTGCGATCGCATTAATTTCCAGATATGCGATCCCATTGAGATCATCTTCGTGGTGTGTTACCGGTGCGATCGCATTAATTTCCAGATATGCGATCCCATTGAGATCATCTTGGTGGTTTGTTACCGGTGCGATCGCATTAATTTTGAGAAATGCGAACGCGCCCCGCGTGACCAAAGGTCAATCCCATCCAGCTCTCTGCACACTCCCCAGGTGGTGCGTTACGGGGCGGACTATCTCAACCCGGGCGTTGAGGCCACAAATAACGGCAAGCCCGCCCCTAACGCACCCTACGCCTCTCCCGATTCCCGATTCCCGATTCCCGATTCCCGACTCCCGATTCCCGATTCCCTACTCCAAAAGTGCCGCATCAATTCCTAAAGCCTGAAGTTGTTCGGGACTCAGAGCCTTCAATTGTGCTACCAACTGTTGCCGCTTTTGTTGCTCCTGCTGGGCTTGAGCCTCAGCGTAGGCTGCCCGCTCCTTGCCAGTTAGTAGTAGATTTCCCTCTCGATCCCACCATCGCAACCAAGGTTGTTCGGCTAGACCGAGATAGGTGCCTTGCCATACCCCTAGTTCTACATTCATTCGATTAATGGGATAGTGGTTGCGCTGGTTGGGACTCATGCGCTCGTAGGTGCCATCTTCCCAGTGGTACACTTCCAACTCCCCGGTATTAATCATAAAGATGCCGTAGTAGGGAATGCGAAGAATTTTTTCGTATACCCAGAATTTCCCTGGTTTTTGAACAGTACCATCTACGGCTTGTAACGGTGTCCGATCCCGTTCTTCCGCACCTGTACCTGATGCAAACTCTAGGGCAATCAGAGGTGTTATATATTCCCGCCACAACACATAAGAGCGTCTAATCTGGCCATCAAGTCGGGGGGGCACGTCAGGCACATAAAACCAATCCGGGGCTTCTGCACCTTTTTCAGGAGGGGTGGTCTCCCGCCAGTAAATCCCACAATCTTGACCGATGGCATAGCGATTGTCCGGGTGAAGCTCTTGCAAGACTGGCTCGATGGAGTCAGTCAGAAGAATACTTTGGGGATGTTCCTGAAAGTTGTTGACAAAAGTTCCATCAGATTCCGGCAATTGGGTATGGTCTGGAAAAGGGCGCAGTTGTTCGTCGATGGTGGTGTTGGAGTGAACCATAGAGCTTGTAGGGTGTTGAGATAGGATCCCCCCTTAACAAGAGGGGAACCATCGCTCTTGTTTATCAAATGAGGGAGCTTGAGGGAGCTATAAAACCCCGTCCTCAAAAACGAGCGA
Organism: Moorena sp. SIO3A2; assembly: GCF_010672265.1. NCBI lineage: Bacteria > Bacillati > Cyanobacteriota > Cyanophyceae > Coleofasciculales > Coleofasciculaceae > Moorena > Moorena sp. SIO3A2. Next base: position 82,727 of record NZ_JAAHHC010000024.1, on the reverse strand, counting down.
GTCGTTCAGACGAGCAATGTTTTAGGGCGGGGATACATGGACTCCCTCAAGCCAATTGAGGGGTTCGATGCCCCGAAAATTGGCAAATACATTACATCTTTACACAGCATCATAGCTCATGTAAGCTAGAATGAATCCATGCTAACAATGACTTACGAATACAAGCTACAACCAACCCCCGAACAGACCGCCATCATCGAACAAACTTTAGATGTGTGCCGTTGTGTTTGGAACTTTGCGCTTAGACAGCGTAAAGATTGGTGTAACTCTCGTAAGTCGGCTATCAATGCTTGTTCGATTCATTCTGAATACATCATTTCTGCTGACGAACCATTTCCCAATTACCACAAACAAGCCAAGCAACTAACGGAGGCTAAGAAACAATATCCTCAGTTAAAGATGGTTCATTCTCAAGTTTTACAGCAAACTCTAAGAACATTAGATAGAGCTTGGGATGACATGAAAGCTAGAGGTTTCGGTTTTCCACGCTTTAAGAATAAGTATCGGATGCGTTCGTTTGTCTTTCCACAACTAGGTTTAGACCCGATTAGAAATGATGCAATCAAGTTTCCTAAGTTGGGATGGGTTCAATGGCGACAGTCAAGACCGATTCCCCATGGGTTTGAAGTACGCCAAGCAAGGATAGTCTCAAAAGCATCTGGTTACTTTGTGATGCTGTCACTACAGCTAAATGTTGATGTTCCTAATCCCATACCTCATGGTCATCCTAGAGGACTGGATTTAGGCTTTGATAAGTTTGTGGCTACCAGTGACGGTGAAGAGATTAAGCGACCATTGTTTCTCAAAACCTTACAAAGCCAGCTTAAATTGCTGCAACGTAGGCTAAAGAATAAGCAAAAAGGTTCAAATAATCGACACAAGTTAAACCAAAAAATAGCTAGGCTACATCAACGCATATCGGATACCAGAAAGGATTGGCACTTTAAACTAGCTCATCATCTTTGTGATGGTGCTGGCATGATATTTGTTGAGGATATCAACTTTGTTAGTTGGCAAAGAGGAATCCTCTCGAAACATAGTGCTGATGCTGGCTTTGGTCAGTTTGTAAATATCCTTGAGTGGGTGTGTTTTCTCAGAAATGTGTATTTTGCCAAAGTTAACAAGGATGGCACAAGTCAAACTTGTCCTAACTGTGGCGCACATACAGGGAAGAAAACTCTAGATGTTCGTTCCCACCACTGTAATGAGTGTGGATACAGAACTACAAGAGATGTAGCAGCTTCTCAGGTTCTTAGAAATCGTGGAATATCTGCGCTAGGGCATAGCGTACTAGAAAATGTCTGTGGACTCAGAGCGACAGGGAGTATCGGTCACGATGCTCTAGTTGGCGGGGAACGAAGCAGAAAACCAGCATCGCGAGGTTCTGGAATCCCCTTCCTCAAAGCAACGGAGCATAGCGAAGTTGCGCGCGGGAGGGGAGGATGTCAACATCTCTAGCTTCCCCCTTATTAAGGGGGACGGGAGGGGGATCCCCACAACTGAAGGTTAGCAGGTTGACAGCTTAATTATAGCGCTATCTTTGAGCAACCTGGTTTATTTGAGATATGCGATCGCGTAGCGTGACCATTCGCGTAGCGTGGCCATTCGCGTAGCGTGACCAAAGGTCAATCCCATTAATTTTGCAATCCTAATTCAAACCTTACCGATTAATCCTTTGGTGGTGGGCAGTGTGTACTTTGACCGAAGACCCTGAGGGCGCAAGCCCCTGGATTCTATCCATGGGGTTAGCCCGAACAGGAATTTATTCCCTAACTGCCCGGGAACTTTCTCTTTAATGTTTCGACTATAATAGTAAGTAAATAAACAACCCAAGGAGGTGATGTTATAGTGTTGGTTATGGAGTTTAAAGCTGTCCTAAAAGAGCCTCAAAAGTTAGCAATTAATGAAGCTATCAGAACTGCTCGATTTGTCCGGAATAAAGTGCTTAGGTACTGGATAGATAATCGCGGGGCAGGGAAGAAAGAACTCTATCGCTACAACACTCAATTAAGGGAAGAGTTTAAGTTTGTCAAAGACCTCAACAGTCATGCTTGTCAAGCCTCTGTTGAGAACGTAGAACGTGCCATTAAACGGTTCTTTGATAATTGCAAAAAGAAAATCCCAGGCAAGAAGGGATACCCTAAGTTCAAGAAGCATTCTAGGTCTGTTGAGTATAAGCAATCTGGATGGAAATTATCTCTAGATAAAAAATCCATTAAATTCACAGACAAAAAAGGCATAGGGCTAGTCAAGCTCAAAGGAACCTGGGAATTGTGGCGTTTCGACCAGAAACTGATCAAGCGGGTTCGCATTGTACAAAGAGCTGATGGCTACTACATTCAATTCTGCGTAAAACTCGACAATTCAGAACAGCTAGAAGCTACTGGTTTTACTGTTGGATTGGATGTTGGACTAAAAGAGTTTTACACCGACTCTGATGGGTACTCAGAACCTAACCCTAGATTCTATCGCAAAGGCGAAAAGCGATTAAAGTTTTATCAGCGTAGAGTCTCCCGGAAAAAGAAAGGCTCAGCTAACCGAAACAAGGCTATTAATAGGCTGGGTAGAACACATCTTAAAATAAGTAGGCAGCGTGAAGAACATGTCAAGAGACTGGCGCGTTGCGTAATCCGGTCTAACGACCTGGTCGCCTACGAAGATTTAAGAGTTAAGAACCTGGTCAAAAACCATTGTCTTGCCAAGTCTATTAATGATGCAGGTTGGTATCAGTTCAGGGAGTGGCTAGAATATTTTGGACAAAAGTTTGGAAGAATAACTGTCGCAGTGAATCCTGCTTATACTAGCCAAAATTGTTCTAGTTGCGGTGAAGTGGTCAAGAAGTCATTGTCAACTCGAACCCATGTCTGTAAGTGTGGGTGTCAGTTAGATCGCGATCATAACGCCGCTAAAAACATCTTAACGAGAGCCTTGAGTACCGTGGGGCACACGGGAACTTTTCAGAACGCTCGGGGAGAATCGACCTCTACTCTTCTTGGTTCCGGCCTGGATGAGCAAGTTGGCTCGCTGAACCGAGAATCCCCCGGTTTCTAACCGTGGGGAGTGTCAATATGGCTTTGTGATCTGATTTGTCTGACACACTGCCCACCCTACATCTTCATGGTAACCTGGTTGATTTGAGATATGCGATCGCGCCCCGCGTGACCATTCGCGTTCGCCCAGCGTGGCCAAAGGCCACCCTTGGCCTTTTGGCCAAGGTCAATCCCATCCAGCTCTCTCCACCCAACCCTTCCGGTGCGTTACGGGGCGGACTATCTCAACACTGCCTACGAGGTTGAACATGATGGCAAGCCCGCCCCTAACACACCCTACATCTAATTCAAACCTGACCGATTCATCCCTTGCTGGTGGACAGTGCTCCCGATTCCCGATTCCCGATTCCCGATTCCCGATTCCCCACACCCCACACCCCACACCCCACACCCTACTCCCATTGGTGGTGCGTTACGGGGCGGGCTCTCTCAACACTGGCGCTCGGTGTTGAACATGATGGCAAGCCCGCCCCTAACGCACCCTACACCTACATCTCTAGCTTCCCCCTTATTAAGGGGGACGGGAGGGGGATCCCCACACCTCAAAATTTTTTTTCCCCTAGATGATATGAAAATCAAAACAAGTGGGTAAGTTAAGTCTAGAAGAAAACAATTGGTAAGCATTCAGCTATCAGCTATCAGCTTTCAGCTTTCAGCTTTCAGCTATCAGCTATCAGCTATCAGCTATCAGCTATCAGCTATCAGCTATCAGCTATCAGCTTTCAGCCATTGGCCGTAGGCCAGGGTAAGGGAACAGCTTTTGAATAAAAAAAGCTGACCACTGACCACTGACCGCTGACTGCTTACAACAAATCAGCATCCCGCATCTGTAAAAAGACTTATGAAAACTGATCTAAAAGTTAAACTACTTCAGCACCTGACCCAGAAAAAGCAAGACGAAGGTTTTACTCTAATTGAACTACTAGTTGTAATCATCATTATTGGAATTCTATCCGCCATTGCCTTGCCTTCTTTCTTGAACCAAGCTAATAAGGCCAAGCAGTCAGAAGCTAGAACTTATGTCGGTTCCATGAATAGAGCTCAGCAAGCGTACTACCTGGAAAACAGTGTATTTGCTACCGAATCTGAGTTTGGTCTGTTAGGTCTTGGTATCAGAACAGTAACTCAGCACTACATTTACGGTATAAATGGAGGTCCGACAGGCAGCGTCTCTAACTATGCAGACCCAAGAACTCCGGGTGAAGCCGATGATGCTGCTACACGTGATTCGGAATCTGCGCTTAAGGCATATTATGGAGTCGTAGCCTTAGGTGAGACAGAGAACGAAGAGACAACCACGTTGGCTGTATTGTGTGAAACTATAAAATCTGTGAGAAAAGGAGGTCAAGAGGCTAAGACACAAGGAGCCACTGTTGATGGTGACGGTAATCCAGAATGCGCCAACGAAGATACTGACTGGAAGGAGTTATAAGCTTATAAACACTTAGGTTAAAATCTTAGTGAGACAGTTTTAATCACCTAAAATAAGATATTTACTTAGAGTGGGTAGAGGGTTCTACCCACTCTGTTTTGTGGAAATATTTAGGTGGACAATTCCGCTGATCACGTTTTGAATAGTATTAGAAAATGGGGTGATCTGTTTAATTTAATTGGCAAAAACGTATGACTAACTGGCAGCAACAAGCTGAGCAATATCTAATTCAGGGGGACTACAGTAAGGCCGCAAGCTTATACGAACAGGCTATTGAAGCGGAACCTGATGTCATCGCCTACTACTGGCATTTAGGATTACTGTTCCTATTGCAGGGTCAAGAAACCGAAGCCCAAACCACTTGGCTGCTGGTGATGGCGGAGGCGGAGTCAGAGCAATTAGAGACTTGGACCGAGGAACTGCTCCAGGTGTTGCAAACCGAAGCTGAGCGCAGGCAGGGGTTAGCCGATTATGCCGTAGCCTGGGCAATCCGCCAGCATATGCGGGAAATTTGCCCCACGGATCTGACTAATCTCTTGGAAATTATTGCCCTAAGCATCAAGCTAGAAACCTTTAGGGGTGATGACTTGACGGAGCTGGGGGTGATTGAACTGCTACAAACCCAGCCAAGAATAGAATGCAATCAGCAATTATTACCAGAGGTTTTGGGGCAGATACTAGAAGCCGAACCATTGCATCCAACCTCCCTAGAATTTACCGAAGCTTGCTTAGCTTACCTGCCCAATCCTGAGGTTTGGTTCTGGCCGTTACTGTCAGCCTGTATGAAAATTGGTCATACCTTAAAGCAACCGACCATCGCTGCTGGTTTTCTGGAACGTTATCGCTCCTTAGATCTTCATAATCCTCAGAATATAGAAATATTACGACATCTCGCTACCTTTTATCAAAATGCTCGTAATTATGACCAGGGCATAGAAACCGCTAAATTGTGCTATTCCTTATCGGAATCTTTACCAGACAAAATATCGGGAATTAACCTGGTATTGCGGGGGATCATGAATGCTGGGGGCTATTGGCAGGAGGTTTCTGGGGCTTGCCAAACCCTAGAATCACTGCTTGTTTCCTTAATTAAGGAACAACCAGCTAACTTGTCTGATGTTGAGACTCTACGTCTGCTTACCCCATTCTTTTCTTTGGCTCATGTTCAGGACGAGCCTAGTCATTTCAGACCTATTTTGAATCAAATGGCTGAGGTGTTCCAGAGGAATATTCGGGATTATACGAAGGAAAGAGCGGAGTGGTATGGATCCCCCCTAACCCCCCTTAATAAGGGGGGAATTGAGGATGGGGGAATTGAGTTAAAGTCCCCCAGAATTGGGGGATTTAGGGGGCTTGCACCTGAAGGTAGTGAGGTCAATTCATCGGAAAATCCCTGTAATAGGGAGCAGGGATCCCCCCTAACCCCCCTTAATAAGGGG
>NZ_JAAHHC010000024.1:0-76796 GCF_010672265.1 Moorena sp. SIO3A2 | reverse complement strand
AATTGAGTTAAAGTCCCCCAGAATTGGGGGATTTAGGGGGCTTGCACCTGAAGGTAGTGAGGTCAATTCATCGGAAAATCCCTGTAATAGGGAGCAGGGATCCCCCCTAACCCCCCTTAATAAGGGGGGAATTGAGGAGGGAGGAAAAACTACTAGACCCTTAAAAGTCGGATACCTGTGTCATTGCTTAAGACGGCATTCCGTGGGCTGGCTAGCTCGTTGGCTGTTTGAGCATCATGACCGGGAGCGGTTTCAACTTTATGGCTATTTCGTAGACTACAAGTTAGTAAACGATAACCTCCAAGAATGGTATGTCAATCAGGTAGACCATCCTCGCAAATTAGGGATTCATGTTCTAGAGGTGGCTGAGCAGATTTATCAGGATCAACTGGATATTTTAGTTGACCTTGATAGCATCACCCTGGATATCACCTGTGCAGTCATGGCCCTGAAACTGGCACCAGTACAAGTCACCTGGCTAGGGTGGGATGCTTCAGGATTACCTGCCATTGATTACGTGATTGCTGACCCCTACGTATTACCGGATTCCGCTCAAGCTTACTATTCCGAGAAAATCTGGCGCTTACCCCAAACCTATATTGCGGTGGATGGGTTTGAAGTGGGTGTACCGAGCTTACGTCGGGACCACCTGGATATTCCCAACGATGCCACGGTTTATCTCAGTAGTCAGAGGGGATACAAGCGCAATCCCGAGACCACAAGGCTGCAAATGAAAATTATCAAAGCAGTCCCCAATAGCTACTTTTTGATTAAGGGTAAATCTGACCAAGACTCGATCACACGGTTCTTTAACCAGATTGCGGAAGAAGAAGGAGTAGAGTGCGATCGCCTCCGGTTTCTACCAGAAGTCCCTACGGAAGCCGTTCATCGTGCCAACTTAGGCATTGCGGATGTGGTCCTGGATACCTATCCCTACAATGGAGCCACTACTACCCTGGAAACCCTGTGGATGGGTATTCCCCTAGTCACCAGAGTGGGAGAACAGTTTGTTGCTCGCAACAGTTACACCATGATGATGAATGCCGGAATCACCGAAGGCATTGCCTGGACAGATGATCAGTATATCGAGTGGGGGATTCGCTTAGGCAAAGACCCTGCTCTAAGACAACAGATTTCCTGGAAACTGCGACAATCTCGACAAACTGCCCCCTTGTGGAATGGTAAGCAATTTACTAGGGAAATGGAAAAGGCTTATGAGGCAATGTTAGGGAGATAGGGAGCTGTCAGCTATCAGCTATCAGCTATCAGCTATCAGCTATCAGCTATCAGCTATCAGCTATCAGCTATCAGCTTAAGCGCTACGCGCACGCTACGCGAACAGCTATGAGTTTATGCACTACAGATGGTGCTTTTGAATCAAACAGGTAACCATTTGTTGAATCTGAGGAAAGTCCCAGCATCGTTCGCACAGCGTGGCCAAACGCGCACGCGTGGCCGTTCGCGTAGCGTGGCCAAAAGGCCAAAAGGCCAAGGCCAAAGCCTGTGCCACAAAGCAGACAACTGACCGCTTAATGCTGACTGCTGACTGCTGACCGCTGACCGGTGAAGGCTTAGGCGTAGAGCGATAACATTAGCCCTAAAGAATTTGGTACAAAAATTTTCAAAATATGTTATAATAATAAATTTTGTGTAATATACTGAAAATGTGGATGGAAAACGTCCGTCACGAACTCGCCGCTAATTCCTTCGGACTATAGCGGGAGATTGATTGCTCTGTCGTGACCAGACTAAGTTCTTAGAGAACTACGTTATTCAGCTCATGACACCTACAAATACGTGCCAGTTTGTAGCAACTGTCGTACAGCTTTAAACAGGCGTAACGAGTTAAACCAGTGAGTTGTACCTAACAAGGTTGAATAACATTGTCGAGGCTAACTCTACCCGTTTATCGGAGTGTTCGTGCGTAATGCGAGTTTTCGTTCTAGATCAAAACAAACAACCTCTAGATCCTTGTCATCCAGCGAGAGCTAGAGAACTACTTAAGAAAGGGAGGGCTAAAGTTTTCAAACGCTACCCATTCACTATCATCATGCCAGATCGGTCTATCGATGATTCTGTTACTCATTCACACAGAATTAAGATAGACCCCGGCTCAAAAACAACAGGTATTGCTATTGTTTGTGAGCAAACTGGACGGGTTACCAATGCTTTAGAAATCAACCATCGAGGTCAACAGATTAAGAAGGCTCTAGAATCTCGACGAGCATTAAGACGTGGTAGACGGAATCGCAAAACCCGATATCGTCAGCCAAGATTTCTAAACCGAACACGCCCTGACGGTTGGTTGCCACCATCATTAATGAGTCGAGTTTTCAATGTTGAGACTTGGGTTAGGCGGCTGATCAAGTTGTGTCCTATAACCGCAATATCTCAAGAATTAGTTCGATTTGATACTCAGAAAATGCAAAACCCAGAAGTATCAGGAGTTGAATATCAACACGGTGAGCTATTTGGATTTGAGGTAAAAGAGTATTTACTTACTAAGTGGGGACATAACTGCGTTTACTGTGGCGCTATTGATACTCCCTTAGAGGTTGAGCACATTATCCCCAAATCAAAAGGTGGTAGCAATCGAGTTAGTAATTTAACTCTTGCGTGCAGAAGCTGCAATCAGAAAAAAGGTAATGACTCGATCGAGAAATTCCTAAGAAAAAAGCCGGAAATACTCAAAAAGGTATTAGCTAAAGCCAAAAACCCTTTAAAAGATGCAGCAGCAGTTAACGCAACCCGATGGGAATTGTTCAGAAGACTAAAACTAACAGAGCTACCTATTGAGGTAGGTTCTGGCGGCTTGACTAAGTTCAACCGGAAAACTAGGGGTATTGAGAAAACCCATTGGACTGATGCTGCTTGTGTAGGTAAGTCTACCCCACAGATGTTATTACTAAGCGGAGTGAAACCACTAACGGTTACAGCCAAAGGTCATGGCGTTCGTCAGCGATGCCGTCCAGATAAGTACGGTTTTCCAAAGGCTCATGCACCTGCTGCTAAGTTTTTTAGAGGCTTTCAGACAGGGGATATTGTCAAAGCTGATATCAAGAAAGGGAAGTATGCTGGGCAATACACAGGGCGAATTGCTATTCGTTATCGTCCGAGTTTTGTGCTTTCGGCAAAGCCGTTCGCGAAGCGTGGCCTACGGTCTCCGCTACGCGAACAAACTTCTGCTCAGAAGATTGATGTACATCCAAAATATTTGCAAACAATCTTTAGGGCTGACGGCTATGAATACCAAGTTAATTAATGCGGATTCGCGCTTGGCTGTAGGCCACGCTACGCCAGGGCAAACGCATCTAAATTCTAGAAGCCTTACTCAGAAGCGATTTCAAAATTAATCAGCATAAATACTTATCGGTTCAATCTCATATCCAGTAGGCATTTCAGAATAAAATGCGTTTACCCTGAATGAATAATTACCAATTATAAATTCTACATTCTAAATTCTTCATTATCAATTCTAAATTATACATTCTTATTCCCTATTATCAAATAAAAACACGATGCTATTACAAGACAAAAAACGCTACTACACAGCAGACGAGTATTTAGAACTAGAAGAAGCTGCTGAGTATAAAAGTGAATATCGGGATGGAGAAATTATACCGATGGCTGGAGGAACCACCAATCATAATAAAATTGCTCTCAATTTTGCCGCTAACTTGAAGTTTGCCTTAAAAGGAAAAGACTACGATATCTATATCGGTGATGTGCGATTGTGGATACCTGATTATCGTCAGTATACTTATCCTGATCTTATGGTAATTAAGGGGAAACCGATCTATACCGGCAAAGGTAAGACTACTGTCATGAATCCCTTGCTAATTGTTGAAGTCTTATCTAAATCTACTAGAAACTATGACCAAGGAGAGAAGTTTCTCTACTATCGCTCAATTCCCCAATTCAAAGAATATATACTAATAGACCAAGCCAGATATCATGTCATCCAACATGCTAAAACTATTGAAGGACAATGGTTACTGACTGAGCAAACATCAGAAAATGGAATTTTGGAATTAAGTACTATCGATTTTACCATTAACTTTAGTGATATTTACGATGGAATTAAGAATGAAGAATTAAGAATGAAGAAGGCAGAATGAAGAATTGAGAATGAAGAATTAAGAATGAAGAAGGCAGAATGAAGAAGGCAGAATGAAGAAGGCAGAATGAAGAAGGCAGAATGAAGAAGGCAGAATTGAGTTATAATGGTGAAGGCAGAAGGCAGAATGAAGAATTGAGTTAGAATGGTTAAGGCAGAATGGTGAATGGTGAAGGCAGACTTCTAAATTCCAAATTCTAAATTCTAAATTCTAAATTCTAAATTCTACATTCTACATTCTAAACTATGTATCTCACCCATTTCGGCGCAAACACCTGGCTACTGGAACTTCCAGAGCAACGGATTCTGATTGACCCCTGGTTAGTGGGTTCATTGGTCTTTGGCAATCTACCTTGGTTCTTTAAAGGGGACAAACCGGAAGCAATTAACAGCATTCCGGATAAAATTGACCTAATTTTGCTCTCCCAAGGCTTAGAGGACCACACCCATACCCCAACCTTGGAAAAATTAGACAAAACTATTCCAGTGGTGGGCTCTACTAGTGCGGCAAAGGTAGTCAAACAGCTAGGTTATACCCAGGTAACCCCCCTTACTCCTGGTGAAACCGTTGCGTTAGGAAATCACTTAGAAATCCGAGCCTTGCCAGGAGCACCCATTGGTCCATTCCAGCAGGAAAATGCCTATCTGATCACGCAGTTGGATAGTGGTACCAGTCTTTACTACGAACCTCATGGCTATCCCCCTGCTGAAGTCAAGGATTATGCCCCAGTAGATATCGTGATTAGCCCAGCCCTAACCTTAGAAATTCCCTTAGCCGGGCCAATCGTTCAAGGGCATAAGACAGCACTGCAATTGGCGCAATGGTTACGACCCCAAGTCTTTCTGCCCACAACCATTGATGAAAATGTCAAGTATGAAGGGGTTTTGGGTTCCGTAGTGCGGGAAGTGGGGAGTCTCGAAGAATTGCGATCGCAACTCCTCCAGGACAATCTGCCCACAAAAGTCATCACTCCGGAACTAGGGGTTTCCTTGGAATTATAGGAAGGGAATCGGCAATCGGCAATCGGCAATCGGGAGAAGAGAGGGGGAAGTGTGGGAAGTATGGGAAGTGTGGGAAGAGGAATGTGAAAACGCTACAGTAGCATAGTGTCCCACATCAACAGCGAGAAGATCCAACATGCTGGAGTTGTATCAATTTGAACTGTCCCAATACTCAGAGAAAGTACGACTGATTCTGGATTACAAAGAGCTGGACTATCGCAAAATTGAGGTAACCCCAGGAGTAGGACAGTTAGAACTATTCCAACTGTCTGGTCAAAGTAAGGTACCAGTGCTAAAAGATGGGGATACCGTGATTAGTGATTCTACTGCGATCGCAATGTATTTGGATCGCAAGTATCCCGACAAACCCATCATCCCCACCGATCCCAAAGAACGAGGACTGTGTTTACTGATCGAAGAATGGGCAGATGAATCCATTGGTACCAAAAGCCGGAAAGTGGTCTATGGCGCATTGAGCCAAAATCCCGACTTCCGCAAATCGGTCCTACCGAACCAAACCCCGGATTTGCTCAAAACAGTAGTTGGTTCGGTACCCTCGGAATTTTTAGATATTCTAGGGTTTGGTGTCGGTTGTGGCACTGATGCCGTCAAGGAAGCCAAAGATGGTCTCAAGCAAGACCTAGAAGCCTTGAGTCTGTTACTCCTGGATAGTCCTTATCTAGTCAGCAACTCCCCTTGCTTAGCAGATTTTGCCGTAGCCGGTTTAAGTCTGCTCCTGAAATTCCCCGATGGGAATTATCTCGATATCCCCCAGCAATATCAAGGTAAAGGCATTCCTGGCTTGGCCGATAGTAACCTCTACGAAACCTTTTTCGCTTGGCGCGATCGCATCTATGCTGATTATCGCAAACCTTTAGTTTCCGATAGTCCTAGTGATTCTCAACCCACATCAATTGAGATCGACTAATAATAATTGACTCTAAGGGGTCAGCGGTCAGCCGTCAGCGGTCAGCGGTCAGCGGTCAGCCGTCAGCCGTCAGCTGTTCGCGTAGCGTGCGCGTAGCGCTTAAGCTGATAGCACCTCAACTAGCTTGTGTGGCACAGGCTTCTAGCCTGTGACCCATCCCATCAGCTGATAACTGATAGCTGATAGCTGATAGCTGATAGCTGATAACTGATAGCTGATAGCTGATAGCTGATAGCTGATAGCTGATAGCTGATAGCTGATAGCTGATAGCTGATAGCTGATAGCTGATAGCCTACTCCCTACTCCCTACTTCCAATCACCCAAATGATTTAGCATTGCTATAGTCCTGGAATTATGGTAATGGATTTAAGTCAACCTTTAGGTTCAGTTATTCAAGGCTCTTTGTCTGCTGGATTGGAAGTGCGATTACACCCCGATGTCTCCGTAGAAGATATGCGGGTGGGGAAATTTCTGGTGGTCCAGGGAATGCGATCGCGTTTCTTCTGTATGCTCACCGATGTGTCTTTGGGAACCTCCAGTCAGCGGATTCTGGTTAATCCTCCTAATCCCAATGATGATTTTCTACGGGATGTACTCGCAGGTAGTGGCACCTACGGTACGATTAATCTAACCCCGATGCTAATGTTTACGCCACAAAAGTCCCAGTCACAACAGCCAGTGGAACTAAATGGAAAAAGTCCCTTAGGCTCCTTTCAAGCTCAAAGTAGCGAAGAGATGGAATTGTTACCAGTAAAAACAATTCCCAGCCACTTTTCTCAAGTATACGATGCTAGTGAACGGGATTTTCGGGCAGTCTTTGGCTGGGAAGATGACCCCCATCGCCGGAATTTTTCCATTGGTCAACCCCTTGACATGGAAGTCCCCATATGCATCGACTTAGATCGGTTTGTGGAACGGAGTAACGGGATTTTTGGTAAGTCTGGCACCGGTAAATCCTTTCTAACTCGACTACTGCTATCTGGGATTATCCGTAGGCAAGCAGCAGTAAATTTAATTTTTGATATGCACTCGGAATATGGCTGGGAAGCCGTATCGGAAGGGAAACAATTTAGTACAGTCAAAGGGTTGCGCCAGCTTTTTCCATCCCAGGTACAAGTTTATACCCTCGACCCAGAATCCACCAGACGACGAGGGATTCGGGATGCCCAAGAGCTTTATCTAAGTTATGACCAAATTGAAGTAGAAGATATCAACCTAGTCCGAGGAGAGTTAAATCTTTCTGAAGCTAGTCTAGAAAATGCCATTATTTTACGCAATGAATTTGGCAAATCCTGGATTGTGCAACTGCTGTCTATGACCAATGAAGAAATCCAGGAATTTTGCGAAGTCAAACGAGGCAACAAGTCTTCAATTATGGCATTACAGCGCAAATTAAGCCGATTCGATGAATTGAAGTATATCCGCAGTGCTTGTCCCCATAATTATGTCAATCGAATTTTAGAATCTCTCGATGCCGGGAAGCATGTTGTGGTAGAATTCGGTTCCCAATCCAATATGCTTTCCTATATGTTAGCAACTAATTTAATTACCCGTCGTATTCATAACAGTTATGTCAGAAAAGCTGAAATATTTTTGCAGTCGAAAAATGCCAGCGATCGCCCCCGTCCCCTAGTAATTACCATTGAAGAAGCCCACCGTTTCCTAGATCCAGCCACAGTACGTCAAACAATTTTTGGGATTATTGCCCGTGAAATGCGCAAGTATTTTGTGACCTTGTTAGTCGTAGACCAGCGTCCTTCTGGCATTGATAACGAAGTCATGTCTCAAATTGGAACTAGGATTACTTGTTTACTAAATGATGATAAAGATATTGAAGCAATTTTTACTGGGGTGTCTGGTGGCCAAAGTTTGCGTTCGGTATTAGCCAAGCTCGATTCTAAGCAACAAGCCTTGATTTTAGGACATGCGGTACCAATGCCAGTCGTAGTCAAGACCCGTGCTTACGATCAGCAATTTTATCGGGAAATTGGGGAGCTAGATTGGCAAGAAGTGTCCGATCAAGAGGTATTTTTAGCCGCCCAATCAGCTAGGGAAGATATAGGGTTTTGAAGTAGGCTATCAGCAGTCAGCAGTCAGCGGTCAGCTTAAGCGCTACGCGCACGCGTGCGCGTTCAGTGGTCAGCCGTCAGTGGTCAGTGGTCAGTGCTCAGTGGCCACTCAAGTAGTGTGGCACAGGCTTCTAGCCTGTGATCCATAAGCTGTTCGGCGTAGCTTGGGCCTAGCCCATCAGCTGATATAGCAATCCGTCTAGGAATTGCTGAGAATTTTGTTCCCTACTCCCTACTCCCTACTCCCTGTTCCCTACTCCCAGATCCGCTGTTCCCTTTGCTTAAGCTGATAGACGAACTTTTCTAGTATGCTGAAAATATGATGCCATAAAGCTTACGAGATCTGGCAAATGCCCTATCTGGTAACATCAGTGCTTAATTACCCTGTGATTAATCCAGGGGATAATTCAAAAGGAGATTAAAACTTGAGGAACCAAAATCCACAAAATTTGCAATCTTTAGTCGGGGGGATTATCGCAGCATTAGTTATTCTCCTCTCCTTTAATTGTTTTGTAATTATCAATCCCGGTCAGGCTGGAGTCCTTAGTATTTTGGGTAAAGCTAGAGATGGCGCTCTGCTTGAGGGTATCCACTTCAAACTGCCCTTCGTCTCTATAGTCGATGTGTATGATGTCACCGTACAGAAGTTTGAAGTCCCAGCCCAGAGTTCCACAAAGGATCTTCAGGATTTGACCGCACGATTTGCCATCAACTTCCGCCTCGATCCCACTAAGGTGGTTAGTATCAGACGAAAACAAGGAACTCTACAGAATCTAGTGACCACAATTATTGCCCCTCAGACTCAAGAGTCATTTAAAATTGCTGCCGCCCTTCGCACTGCTGAAGAATCGATTACCCAACGGAGTCAGTTAAAGGAAGATTTTGATAAGGCTTTGGGCGAAAGGTTAGCCAAGTATGATGTCCAAGTATTGGATACTAGTGTCATTGACCTGAATTTTTCTAGGGAATTTGCCAAGGCAGTTGAAGAAAAACAGGTAGCAGAACAACAGGCCCAACGAGCTGTCTATATAGCACAGGAGGCTGAGCAAGAAGCTCAAGCAGAAATTAATCGCGCTCAGGGTAAGGCCGAAGCCCAACGACTGTTGGCGGAAACCCTCAAAGCCCAAGGGGGTGAACTGGTGCTCCAGAAAGAAGCGATCGCAGCTTGGCGAGAAGGTGGGGCTCAGATGCCTAAAGTTCTGGTTATTGGTGGTGAGGGGAATCACAGTGTTCCCTTTATCTTTGACCTAAACAACGTACCTCAATAGCATCAAAATGTCAATAAAATAGTCAAAAGCTCTTTAATTTCATGGTAGTTAGTAATAGTAAGTTTGATATTTTGCACTTGATTATTAGTAGTTAAATTACAACTACCAAAAACCGTTTTCTACCCAGAAAACGGTTTTTTTTTAAATAAATTTATAGCAGTCTAAGTAAACCTTAAGACATATTTATCTTCCCTACTCCCTACTCCCTACTCCCTACTCCCTACTCCCTACTCCCTACTCCCTAATCCCTAATCCCTACTCCCTAATCCCTACTCCCTAATCCCTACTCCCTTTCCTATAAATTTTTCATGAGTATTTTCACCCTACAATCAGTTCACAAAGACTTTGGGATTAAGGAAATCCTGAAAGAGGCTAGCTTTAGTCTAGATCCTATGGATAAAGTTGGTCTAATTGGCACTAATGGTTCAGGCAAATCGACCCTATTAAAGATAATTGCTGGTCTTGAGCCCATTGATAGTGGTCAACTCTCGGTTAATCCCAAAACTAAAATTGTTTACTTACCCCAACAACCAGACTTAGATGAAAACAACACGGTTTTGGAACAAGTGTTTGCTGATAGTGGTCAGCAGATGACTCTGATTCGTGAGTATGAAGAACTTTCCCAGAAATTGGCTCACAATCCCGAGGATAACCAACTGCTAGCACAGCTCTCAAGTGTAACCCAGCAGATGGATGCCACAGGAGCTTGGGAACTAGAAACAAAGGCAAAAATTATTCTGAGTAAATTAGGGATAGTTGATTTTGATGCTCCCATTGGTCAGTTGTCTGGTGGCTATCGTAAACGGATTGCTTTAGCAGCTGCCTTGCTAGCGGAACCAGAGGTATTGTTAATGGATGAGCCAACAAACCATCTTGATGCCATGTCAGTGGAGTGGTTACAGAGTTATCTGAATAGTTATCGTGGAGCAATCTTACTGATTACTCACGACCGCTATTTTCTAGACCAGGTCACCAACCGCATTATCGAAATTGACCGGGGAGACCTGTATACTTACTCTGGCAACTATTCCTACTATTTAGAGAAAAAAGCCTTAGCTGAAGAATCAGCCATCAGTACTCAACGGAAACATCAAGGGGTATTGCGCCGAGAGCTAGAATGGCTAAAACGAGGTCCAAAAGCTCGCAGTACCAAGCAAAAAGCTCGAATTGACCGTATTCACGACATGCAAGCCAAGGAGTTTAAACAAGCTCAGGGTAAAGTAGAAATTTCTACCCCTGGTCGTCGCATTGGCAAAAAAGTGATTGAGTTAGAAAATGTTTCTAAAGGCTATAACGCTAGAATTCTGCTCAAAGATTTTACCTACGAATTTAGTCCCGATGACCGAGTTGGCATTATTGGTGGGAATGGCGTAGGGAAATCTACCCTAATGGATATTATTACTGGACGCATTCAGCCCGATGCTGGTAAAATAGAAATTGGTTCCACCATTTATATCGGTTACTTTGACCAGCATTCAGAAGATTTGCTCGAAGCTCTTAATCAAAATCAACGGGTAATTGATTACCTTAAAGACGTAGCAGAGTATGTGACAACCGCTGATGGCACATTGATCAGTGCCTCACAGATGCTGGAGCGTTTCTTATTTCCTCCCACCCAACAGTATGCACCAATTCATAAGCTTTCCGGTGGAGAGAAACGTCGCTTGTTTCTGTTGCAAGTACTGATGAGTTCTCCCAATGTACTTATTCTTGACGAGCCCACTAATGATTTAGATGTACAAACTCTAGCTGTACTGGAGGAGTATCTAGAGGGGTTTAATGGTTGTGTGATTATTGTCTCCCACGACCGCTATTTCCTAGACCGCAGCGTAGATAAAATCTTTGCCTTTGAATCTGAGGGTAAGGTACGCCAGTATCCTGGTAATTATTCCCTTTATATCGATTATAAGCGAGAAGAAGAAGCAAAACTAGCCCAACAGATGGCTCAGACTCAAGGGAAAAAGGCTGAATCCTCTAAGGTCGAGCCGTCCACTAAAAAATCATCGAGTAATAACAAACCCCGTCGGCTGTCTAATTGGGAAAGGCGGGAATTTGATCAACTCGAAAGTCAGATTCCCCAACTGGAAGCTCAGAAAGCTGAGTTGGAGAAAACCCTTTATCAATCTCCTCCCAAAAATACCAGTGAGGTCCAGGCACTTTATCAGACCTTGGAAGCCTTGACTCAGGAAATTGATACAGCAACTGAGCGTTGGATGGAGTTGGCGGAACGGGAATTTTAGATCACAACCGTTGCGATTGGCCTACGGCCACGCTACGGGATTGACCGTAGGTCACGCTACTTGAGGTGCATAATTTAGATCACCAGCGCTGTGATTATACCGTTGCGAGCCTACCGTTCCATACGCATAATTGAGGTGACAGCTGATCAACGTTCAATTGTTCGTCAGTGGTTTGGAGGTACTACCAGTCATGATGAATTTTTGTTACGATCACCAAAAACATCCTGGCTCGTAAACTCTATCACTAGACTTATTGCATAAATCATGTTTTTGCCTCCCTAGCCCCCCAAATCTGGGCAGGGGATAATGGGGGCTTGGCACCATTGATGCAAGAGGTCTACTGTAGGTGGCGGTTTCCGGGGATAATCTGCTGTAGATGGGAAAACTAAGAAGGACTAATGGTCAAAGGAACAGGGGAATCCCTGTCAACCAAACTTCTGTAGTCTCGCGCTTAAACGCCAATAAAGCGGTACAAATCGGGATTTAACACCTCAAAACGGACATGGACATTTTTGTAGCGCTAGGGTAAGATGGAGAAGTAAGAAACAGCAGTTAATGATGCCAAGAAAGTTGGGGACAACCAAGAAAATATCGACTCAAGTCGTTCCCGTAGTGGGAATGAATAATTCGGTCAAGCAAGAGTGGTTCTCTACGATCAAGAAGCTAGGCATCGTTAGAGCCGAGTCTTACAACAAGCTAGGTAGCATTAGCCATTGGGGGATGGATTGGAAAAAGGCTATCCCCGAGATCAAAAGCTTTAGGACTCCTGAAACCCTGGGCTTACCGGCTAAATTGATGGATTGGACGATCAACGATGTAGCCAAGGCAATCACAGCTCAGCAGGCAGCTTCCTCCGATGCTGTAATTAAAAAGATCTACAAAAGATTTCCCGGAAAAGAAAACGAAAAGTGTAGAAAAGAATATGCCACGCAGCTTAAAACCTTAGCTTTCCTGGAGAACCCACTACTTCACCGGCTTGTCAGGAAAGAATTTAAAAGAGGTCATTCTTGGGTTGACAATCAGATGGTTTATCAACAAGTAGGATACAAGTGCAAAAGACTTTCTCCTAATACATACCAGCTGGAAATAGCTGGATTAACGAGTAGAAAAAGAAACAAGATCGTTGTCAAAAGTAACAGAAAAGTAAAAGGTCAGATCAGACTGATATATAATAACCAGTCTCAACAATTTGAGATTCATTTCTTGGTTGACCATGGAAGAGTCGAATCTGTTCGAAGACCTCGCGAGATAGGAGTAGACAAAGGTTACACAGAAGCCTTCTATGATTCGGAAGGCAAGGCTCATGGGAAAGGCTTAGGAGTCTTGCTAAGCAAGAAATCAGATAGAATATGTGCCAAGAACCGAAAAAGAGGAAAGCTTTGGGCACTTCATAGAAAATTAGAAAAGTTAGACCCAGCTAAATCAGCTCGAATATTAAGAAATAATCTGAGCAGAAAAACCGAGAACAAACGTTACAAGCAAGATCAATCAGAAATACAGTCAGTACTCGGAGCTGCCTCCAAGTCACTAGTTGGAGGAAGAGCGTTAAAAGTTTTTGCAGAAGATTTAACACAACCAATTAAGAATAAGCGCCAGTCGTTGGCCATGTCTCGCAAGCTCAATAGCTGGATGATTGGACAGATGCGAGACTCCCTGCAAAAATGGGCTGACTGGACTGGCTCGGTTGTCACGGAAGTTCAGCCTAGTTACACGTCGCAAATTGACTCCAGGAATGGAACCCTATTAGGGAAAAGGACTGGGGACAGTTTTACCGGATTTGATGGGGTCGTGTTGCCGGCTGACCACAATGCTGCCAAGAACATCCTTGCGAGGGGTACGGACTTCGAGATTTCTCGGTTCTCTTCTAGGACTGAGGTTCAGGCCGTGTTGTTGCGTCGTACCGCGCGTTTCTTGAAAGGGTTGGGATTGAGTCTAGCTGATGCAGTTGAGCTTGGTTGGCTTAACTCCAAACATAGTAAGACTCAGGCTTTCAAGCAACTCCTCATCGAGATGTGAGGAACGTCCAGATAGCTGGGTGGTAGGTTTAACTCCAATTACCGTCTAACCACTCCTCACTCGGACAACAATAAATTGTACCTTGACCGTTAAATCCGGGTTTATCCCGATTAATCACGGTTTAAGAGTATCTCAACCCGACAGCAACTTGGGATCAGGAATAAAAGTCCCCAGCTAAAATTTTCCTTGGAGACATCTTAATGCTGCGACTCGAACAAATTAGTAAAGTATACCCCACTGGCGAAGTTCTAAAGGATGTCAACTGGGAAGTTAAACCAGGCGATCGCATTGGCTTAGTTGGCGTCAATGGTGCCGGGAAATCTACCCAACTGAAAATTATTGCTGGAGAGATGGAACCCACCAGCGGCGTTGTTATCCGTCCTGCCAGTCTTCATATCGCTTACCTCACCCAAGAATTTGAAGTAGACCCAACCCGCACGGTCTCAGCAGAATTCTGGACGGTATTTAAGGAAGCTAACCACGTACACTCCGAAATGCTACAAGTCCAAAACGCCATGGAAATGGCTGATGAAGCAGAATTGGAAGGGCTGATTAGAAAACTAGATAGGTTGCAGCGCCAATTTGAAGCCCTCGATGGTTATGGCTTACAAGCAAAAATTGACAAGATCTTGCCGGAGATGGGATTTGAGCCAGAGGATAGCGATCGCTTAGTGAGTGCTTTCAGTGGTGGCTGGCAAATGCGCATGAGTTTAGGCAAAATCCTGCTCCAGAAGCCAGACGTCCTACTAATGGACGAGCCGACTAACCATCTTGACTTGGAAACCATCGAATGGTTAGAAAAGTATCTCAAGGGTCTGAAGACCCCAATGGTAATAGTATCTCACGACCGGGAGTTTCTTGACCGCCTCTGTACCCAAATTGTAGAAACCGAACGGGGTGTCTCGACTACCTACCTAGGCAATTACTCAGCTTATCTCCAGCAGAAAGCCGAGATGCAGGCAGCTCAACTGAGTAGCTACGAGCGTCAACAAAAGGAAATAGAAAAGCAGCAAGCCTTTATTGAGCGTTTCCGTGCTAGTGCAACCCGGTCTACCCAAGCCAAAAGCCGAGAGAAACAATTAGAAAAAACTGAACGGATAGAAGCCCCAACTGCTAATCTCAAAACTCTCAAATTCCAATTCCCTCCTGCCCCTCGTAGTGGTTTTGAGGTAGTCAAAATCAAGGATTTAGTCCATGACTATGATGACAAGATTTTATTTCTGGGAGCAGACTTGTTGATTGAACGGGGCGATCGCATTGCCTTCATCGGTCCCAATGGTTGCGGTAAATCCACCTTACTCCGGATGATCATGGGAATGGAAAAGCCAACAGAAGGGATAGTAGGACTGGGCAAACACAATGTGATTCCTGGTTACTTTGAGCAGAATCAAGCAGAAGCCCTAGAATTGAGCAAAACGGTCATGGAAACCATCCATGATGAAGTCCCAGACTGGAAAAATCAGGAAGTGCGTACCCTATTGGGACGGTTTCTGTTTACTGGGGACACGGTATATAAAAAGGTTGAGTCCCTTAGTGGAGGCGAAAAAGCCCGCCTGGCCTTAGCCAAAATGCTCCTTTGTCCTGCTAATTTACTAATTCTGGATGAGCCGACTAATCACCTGGATATCCCAGCCAAAGAAATGTTGGAGGAAGCACTCGGTACCTATGATGGTACAGTAATTATTGTTTCCCACGACCGCTATTTTATCTCGAAAGTGGCCAAAAAAATAGTGGAAATCCGGGATGGCGAATTCTGTACCTATCTGGGAGATTACCACTACTATCTTGAAAAGATTGCCCAGGAAAAAGAAGAAGCTCGGTTAAAAGCGATCGCTGCGGCCAAAGCGGCTAAAAAAGCGGCAAATGCTAGCAAAAAGACTAAAAAGACCAAAAAGAAAGCTGCTGCTAAACAAAAGTAACAACAAAAGTAACATATAGCAGTTTTCAATACCCAATTGAGAACTGCTATATTACCTATTACCGATTAAAATTACCGATTAAAAGCTTATTGCTTAAGTGCTGAGGAGTCAACTATATTGCTGGTTAATCTCTGCAATACCTGATCAATATCGTTCAAATCACCGACAATCCGCCGGACAGGCTCGGGCCATACTCTGAGTAGTGTCGGTGTAGCTGAGATCTGATCACTTTCTGCGAGTTCTGGGTGCTTGAAAACATCAATAATTTTTAGGGTATAGGGATGACCTAAATGATTCTCTAACAACTGGTATAGACTCTTGAGAGTATACTCAGTTTCTGTACTATGTCCGCAAACGAACAAACGCAGGACATAGCTATGGGTAGGTTGTGCCTGGGAGTGAGACACATCAGGCAGGGACATCCTGGATAAAGAATCAGGTTTGGTGACATCGGTGACAGTCAGTGAGTCTGTACTATCAGTGGCAGACTTAGATAAACCCGGCAGCTTTTCAATAGCTCTCAAATGCTGCTGAGGTGACCATCTCCCAGAGTTTTGATTAGTAACCCTTTCTGGCAAAACCTCTTCTGTATCGTAGTAGGATAATGGCTCTGGGCGGTCAATGCGCAGGATCAAGTCGTGGTTTTCCCAAAGTTGGGGAAACTGATTGCGATAAGTTTCTAGCACCGCCGGGTCACAGGACTCTTCCTCCCAAGGGGCTACTTGCCAAATCAGGTTGTCAGTGCCAAATACGGCATTTAACAATGCCTGATGATGTTGCACCAACCAATGAATTTCTGCTGACATGCGCAACTGATTGGTTTGAGGGTCAATCCACCGATCAATGGTAGCAGTATATCCGGGGACTAAAAAATGAGGTGGCTCTGGTAACCCCAGTATTTCCTGTAAACTCGCACACAGATGCAGGTGCCAGTGACTCTGCTTATTAAAGTCAATGCTATACACTAGATCTTCCCCTGGTGTAAATATAGCAATACCTTTAAACAGTTGGGGCGAGGGGGTTTCATCCAGCATATGCTAGTACTATGTCAATTTAGTTTTGATGGTCAAGGTGTTACGGTAATGGTGTGATATCATGTCCGTTTGAATACTTACACTTTGGTAAATCGAAGGCAGAGGGCAGAAGGCAGCTTTGCTGAAGGAAAGGAGTAAGGTTTGAAGGGAGAAGGTTTTTCATCACTAATTATCCGGACATGATATTAGGGGTTAGGTTTTAGGGGTTAAGTCAGTATCCCTAATTCCTAATCCCTATACAAGCCTGCCTAATCCCTAAATCCGACCGCGCAACATCATTGCAATCTCGTTGGGAGTGGGTGACTTTTCCAAGGCAGTTTCCTCAGTAATACGCCCCTCTTGGTAAAGAGCGAACAAGGATTTATTTACGGTAACCATACCGTCAAATTCACTGTCCGCCATCAGTTGTTCAATTTCTTCGTATTTGCCCTTGAGGATGTAATCCTTAATGGATTCAGTATTAATCAGGATGTCATGAAAAGCAGCACGCTTGCCATCGGTAGTACGGCACAACCCTTGGGAAATGACTCCTACTAGGGCTTCTGATATGGACACCCGCATGGGAGCCTGTTCTTCTGGATTGTAGAGATTGAGAATCCGCTCAATGGTTTTCACGGCACTGTTGGTATGCAAAGTACCCATGACCAAGTGACCAGTTTGAGCAGCTTTCAGAGCTGTATTGACTGTTTCTCGATCTCGCATTTCCCCAATCAGAATCACATCGGGGTCTTCCCGCAAAGCGGCTTTCAACGCCCGGTCAAATTTACGGGTATGCATTCCTACTTCCCGCTGTTTAACCAGAGATTTTCGACTTTGGTGGATAAATTCAATGGGGTCTTCAATGGTAATTATATGCCGCGCCATCTCTTTGTTCATATAGTCTATCATTGCGGCCATGCTGGTAGATTTTCCGGAACCTGTGGGACCGGTGACCAAAATGAGACCTTTATGGTAATGACAGACATCTTTCAGGATTGGTGGCAACCGCAACTGCTCAAGGGTCAATATCTTCAGGGGAATAATCCGCAAGACCATGGCAGGACCAAGAAGGCTATCGAAGACATTAATCCTTACCCGACTAAACTCGTACTGAGTTGCCCCATCAAATTCCAACTCTTCTCTAAAGCGCCGGATTTCTTCATCAGTCATTACTTCCTTGAGCCAACAGTTAAATGTTGCGTGATCGGTGAGTGGATATTCGGTTGGCTCCATTTCACCGCGACTCCGGAAACGGGGAGTTTCACCAACACCTAGATGAATATCAGACACTCCTTTCTCAAAAGCCTCACGGACAATGCTTTCTAAGCTTGACTGTCCAGGGGGCAGACCGATGCTATGGGGTGTCTGCTGGTGCTGATTGGCGGATGGTTTTGCTTGGACGTTAGTGGCTGAATTCTGAGCTGCTGTGGCCACAGGCCGAGGGCGTGAGGCTACTGCGGCACCGGCTTGACTGCTTCTTGGAGCCATGGCTCTTGGTTGTGCAGGTCTCGATTGATTGGCTTGAGCAGATACTGGTCTAGACGCTATATTCGAAGGCGGTGGTGCTGGTGCAATCCGGGGTGAACGCTGTGGGTCTGTCATCTTTCAACTACCAACTACAGTTGGGCTACGAGAATTTATTTTACAAACTCTTACATTAAGTTTTCCCAACAGTTAGGGTTGAGTATAACTTATAACAGTTCTACCTTAGGTAAGGGATTTTCGTCCTGGGTTAATGGGAGTCGGGAGTCGGGAGCGGTGCGACCCGTGGCGAATTTAATTACGGGTCAAGCGCACCGAGGGAGTCGGGAGTCGGGGTAAGAAAATTGAGTGTACCTGATAAGTATGAGAAACGCTATAGACCAATTTCATTTCTTCGAGCTATAAATGGTGAGGAGGTGATGTGTTTATAGGACTATGTATGTTTTGAAATTCGTCAGCTGTCACCATCTAATTGTTTGTTATTGTTTGTGATTGTTTCTTTTTGAGTAAGCAGGAAAAGCTCTAAAACCCTCTCCCCTGCTCAAGACCAGATTTAAGATCACCTTGAGGGCGGGGCGCAAGCCGTCAGGGCGCAAGCAAAGGGCCCCATTGATTCAAAGCACCCCTAAGATTAGGGTTGAGCAAGGGACGGGGGGGAAAGTCCTAATCACAAATACCTAATATGAGTAATTATCCTTAATTATCAGTAATTATGCTTAATATTAGAAAACTATTCAATTTGGATAAAAAATATTAAGCAAAGTATAATAAATGTTAAGCAAATCGGAGTCAACCCCTCACCCATCCTGATCCGATTCGGTGACCCTAGTTCCCTTTCTTGTTCTTGCGACTCTATAACTTATCTCTATAACTGATTCGGTCTATATAACTCTAACTATAACCCTATAACTGATTGGGTCTATATCTTCGGTCCATGTATCAGCGATCAAAAATTGCTTCATCTGTCTAATGGTAGATTATGGGTCTGTCTTAAGATAACCAATAATTTCCGGCTTTTAACGATTGTAACAATTTTGATACATAGGTCGGACGAGTTGACTGTAAACTTTTTTGACAAAAGGTTCATCTTCATCAAAATTTTACCTATACTGAAACTCACCTAGAAAATTTCCAATCAAAGAATTTACTCAAAGACAGACCCTGTCAATGAATGACAGACACTGTCAATTCATTTTTTTAATGATTACTGGAGAAAACACCATGGCATTAACCACAAGTCAAAGCTTGACACAAACTGATTCATTAGCAGTGGTCAAAAGCTTTTTAATTTGGGCATTTACCTTGGCAGTTTGCTTACTGGTTGTCGGTTTTCCGTTGATTGTATTGATGGTGACCACCGGCGCTCTGTTAGCGATCGCTCTACAATCGATTCTGCCGGTTAGTGCTGTATTACTAGTAGCAGGTAGTATGATTGGAGTAAATGTTTTAGCAGTGATATTAGGTGCAGGAGTCTTAACCTTTAAGGGGGTTCATCCTCAGGAAGTTCGTTGGTTAAATTGGCTACATGGCGAGCCTGATCTGATCCAGACTCCCGTTTATGCGGCTTGCCCCCTCACCTGTAACATTATCAGGTAACATGATCAGATAGTCACATAGAAGGTTTGTGAGCTGACCCAAGTCTCGGAATGTTAATAATTGATGACCTTCTAGGATCTCAAAAAAGGGTACAAGGTGTGGGAGTGTTTTCTCTTTTCCGTCTAAAGGTCATCAAGGGTCAGCACCCTGCCCGTTCATAGACGGGGCTTCCAAACATTCCACGATTTTTTGTAATAAAGCCAAGCTTTGGTAAGTTGATTGGTTTTTCAGCAATTTTCCCGGTCTTGACCGGGTTTTTTGATGAGAACATTCAAGAGTATCCTACGAAGGTTGAAGGTTGCAGGTTGCAGGTTGCAGGTTGCAGGTTGCAGGTTGAAGGTTGAAGGTTGAAGGTTGGTTGACGGTTGCAGGTTGAAGGTTGAAGGTTGGTTGACGGTTGCAGGTTTAAGGTTGCAGGTTGAAGGTTGCAGGTTGCAGGTTGCAGGTTGCAGGTTGAAGGTTGCAGGTTGTTCGCCTTTGGCGTTCGGTGTAGGGTAGGTTGCAGGTTGCAGGTTGAAGGTTGGTTGATGGTTGCAGGTTGTTCGCCTTTGGCGGTTCGGTGTAGGGTAGGTTGCAGGTTGCAGGTTGAAGGTTGGTTGACGGTTGCAGGTTGCAGGTTGCAGGTTGTTCGCCTTTGGCGTTCGGTGTAGGGTAGGTTGTTCCCGTAGCGTGGCCGAAAGGCCAAGGTTGGTTAACGGTTGCAGGTTGCAGGTTGTTCGCCTTTGGCGTTCGGTGTAGGGTAGGTTGCAGGTTGAAGGTTGGTTGAAGGTTGGGTGAAGGTTGGGTGAAGGTTGCAGGTTGAAGGTTAGTCGAAGGTTGGTCAAAGGTTGGTCAAAGGTTAACGGTTGCTTCGCTACCAATTACCCATCTCCTCATCTCCTCATCTGGCCAGATGGCCAGATGGCCAGATGGCCAGATGGGGGAGATTTTTATTGGGTGCATCTCATATTTGTAAAAAAGATCGGAAGTGTGGGAAGTGTGGGGCCCGGGCGCGGGGAGTGTGAGGAGTGTGGGAATTTTCGCCCGAATTTTTGCCTAATTGCAAAAGTGATGCAGCTTCGGAACAGGGGAGGCAGCGCCGCCAAAGGGGGTTCCCCCCACTCGCGCTTTGCCGTGGTTTCCCCCACTCGCGCTTTGCATCAAGACACTGAGATGCACCCTTTTTATTAAGGGTAATTATCCCGACATAATATAACAATCAATTTCAGTACTTAAAAAATCAAATATTATCACTGTTCCCTGTTTCCTACCTTGATAAGTAAATTTTTAACTTGGGGCAATCACTAAGTTTATACTGCCATGATCCAGATTTAAGCTACTAGCTAAAAAAACTACCATTCTAATCGTTATATTTTAAATAATTATTAACTTTTATGTAAATTACCTTGATTTTTTTGATTTTATTGTTGACAAGAATAGTAGCCATTGGTTATACTATAATCATTGGAAAAAGAGCCGCGATCATCGGCCACCAACCTGGAAGCGCGGCTCTCCCCCCCAAGTTAAATGGAGGTAACTCTATCATGCCAAAAAAACGATTCGTTTATCATCCCATCGATTATCACGAAGCTTTCGCATAGCGTGTGCGTAGCACAATGGAGCGCCTGGAACAGCTTGCACAACAGAGGGAGTTAAAGGGCGAGTATTCCTATCCCTATCCCATTACCGAGCGCGAGCAAATCTTGATCCGACTTTACAGTTACTCCGAATTGGGTATGACACCGCAACGGTTTTACAATAAGTGGGACTTGAGTCGGGAAGATATGGCTTTAATCTGCTCTTGTTCCGTTCACACCGTTAACGGCTGGTTTAACACCAGTCGTCGCTGTTACCCTCCCACTCCTGGTCACTTGCGCCATCTGGCCATTATGGATCTCTTGTTGGAGGATTTCGAGACAATTCCTAAACCGTTATTGGAGCGATTGTTGTCGAAGGGTCTTGAAGGCAGAATGTAGAATTAAGAATGTAGAATTAAGAATGTAGAAGGTAGAATGTAGAATTAAGAATGTAGAATTAAGAATGTAGAATTAAGAATGTAGAATTAAGAATGTAGAATTAAACACCTACACAGAATTAATTACCTACTCTCAATTTCTGTAATCCTGACATTGTAAGGTTTTTAATTTTGTGAAATGTGTAATCAATTTTGTATACCTGCTTACAAATTCTAAATTATAAATTCTACATTCTAAATTAGAATCTATTCCCATGGTTTTATTTTCACAATTAAAATAGGGATGCTAGACTGGATTTAATGTAACCTAAAATGACTCTCCCAAGGTTTTCGACTTTGGGAGTATTTACTTGCTGTTAAGCAATTTACTATATTTCATAATACTTATCAAGCCTTTTTGAAACCTTATTGATAATAGATAGCAGTTATCAATAAGGTGAGGTAAATCAGTTAAGAATTTTAGTAAATCAGGTAACAGGTAAAAAATCCTGTATACTTGATTACTATCAGAACTAGCGTAACTTTGCTAATTTCTCTTGAGCAAATTCCCGCAGTTTAGGATCGGGGTCATGCTCTGCTCTATTTTTCAATAAAGACCGGGTTTGGGAATGGTTAGGATAATATTTCAGGATGGCCTGAAGGGCTACTTGTCGAGGATTGACATTGTCGTAATCCTCGTCTTGATCACGCTCAAAGGGGTCATGGAGAATGCGATGCTCTGAAAGAGCCGCTACGCGAACGCATAAAAATTCCCATAACCAAGGCTGATCGTGCCAAGCTTGAGCTAACTGTTCAATTGCTGTACTTCGCAGCCAGGAATCTTTATCAGAACGAACCGATTCTTGAAGTATGGCTAAGGTATCTGGGTGGTCTTGGTAACCTTGAGCTAACTGTTCAATTGCTGTAAGTCGCACCGACGAATTTTTATCAGAGCGAGCGGATTGTTGAAGTAGGGCTAAGGTATCTCGGTGGTCTTGGTAAGCTTGAGCTAACTGTTCAAGTGCTGTACGTCGCACCCACGAAATCTGATCAGAGCGAGCGGATTCTTGAAGTAGGGGTAAGGTATCTGGGTGGTCTTGGTAACCTTGAGCTAATTGTTCAATTGCAATACCTCGCACCCACCAATGCTGATCAGAGCAAGCCGATACTTGAAGTAGGGGTAAAGTATCTCGATGGTCTTGGTAACATTGAGCTAACTGGTAAATTGCTGTACCTCGCACATCCGAATCAGTATCGGAGCGAGCCGATACTTGAAGTAGGGGTAAGGTATCTCGATGGTCTTGCCAATGGGTGGCTACTCCTACAACAGCTGTAGTGCGTATATAACGGACTAAGAATCCCTGATATTCATACTTTTTATAATCATAATTTAGATCATAGTGAATTAAGTCTTTGAAGCAATTCAGTAATTCAGTATCCGTTGATTTAATATCATACCGATTCCTGACTTCAGACAAACAATCCCCTGCCAGAAATAAATTATGAAACTTATCCCCTTCTCCATCTTTTGCCATCAAATACTCAATAATCTCTCCACCTTTCTTGGAATCAATCATGCCCACAATCAACTTGATCACTTCATGCCAAGATTCATCCTGCCAGTGTTTACCAAATACCTCGTTTTTCAAATGTTCTAGGGAAATTTCCTGTTTTTTTTCAAATTTACTGACAAATTCCCAAGCACAGAAATATTCCAAAAATGTCCGATGCACAAAGGCGTAGTAATCGGCTCCCATGAAACACAAGATAAAATTGCGGGTGCGCAACTGATTAATCATTACCTTAGCAACGGCTCTGGGATTAGTAACCTCCCGTAATTTCAGCTCATCTTTGATAATCCTTTCTAAATCCTCTCCACTAATCAGATTTCCCGCTAACCCTGCTTGATTTTCATGCATAAAATATGCCACTTTTCCAAGCATTTGTTGCTTATCTTTATAATCAATCGTCTTGGGATCAACACGATTATCTTCTAGTAATGCTCGTTCCACATCCCATTGATGGAGCAGTAATCGAGACGCTTGGTTGTAGAGTTCAGAGCGGTCACGAGGCAATTCTTGATTGCGGTTCAGGATTGCCATCATAGTTAATAATAGGGGATTTTGCGCCAGTTGTCGAATTGGAGGTGATGTGTCTATTGCTTTTTGTAAGCGCTCGCGTTTCCTAACTTTATCGGCTTGATTAGTAAAGGTTAACTCGTGCCAGTGCTCGATAAAGGTTTGAATTTGTTCTGACTCCAAGTCTTGGAGCATCACATGACGAAATTGAGCATTTCGTAGCCGTTGGGATTTATAACCAATGACGCGAGATGTAACAATTACTCTTACCTTAGGATAGGTATTGGTAAAGCGATGAATATCCGTAATCACATCTTCTCGTTTCCCTGGCTCAAAGACTTCATCCAAGCTATCAAACATCACTAATACGTTACCAGCCTTTAACTGGTGATGCAGTTGATGTTGATTGAGATGACATATCGCTCCACTGCTTTGATTGCAAAATTCCAAGAAGTTATTACACTGTCCACTATCGCGATTGCGGATATAGGTACGTAATTCAATCAGTAAGGGAATTGGTAGAGAAAGGGCAGTAGTCAGATCCGTTCTTGCCCAATTTAATGCTAAATATTGCAGCAAGGTAGATTTACCGGAGCCTGGGTCTCCTAAAACTACCAAATAGGGATAACCTTGAGACTCATTAATAACATCTAATACGGATTTAACCGGCTGTTGATGATAAATCTCTTTGGCTCGTTTCAACTCCTCTTTGTCAATTTCCTGATCTAGTTGACCACTCTCTAGGAGTTTTCGATAATAATCCTTAGGCAGTTCATGAATAGCTGACGGCATCAGGTCATGAACCTCTCGCACATTTTGAGGGATAAATATTTTCCAGAGTTTTAGTTCGTTATAGGCACAAGCATTGGTATCTAAACTATCTAAGCTCAGATTACCGTAGCGCTCTAGAAGTCCTTCTTGATAGGTGCTTAAGTCAAAGTCTGGGATAATGCCTGCGGTAGCGTTAGTGTTTTTTGCGATCGCGTAGCGTAGCCCTTCGGGCTAATCGCATCCAAGGTTTGGGAATCTCGGATAGGCCGTAACTGATCCGACTCCCGGATGATAGTGTGTACTTGCTTGAGATACTGTCTAGCAATATACTTCCAACGAAATTCTTCTGGTAATGGTAATAACTTAAGCTCAATCCAAGTCTTGGTTAATGTCTCGGTATCTATGTGTTGACAGCCATATTTAAACGCACTTCCTAGGATAGCTTTAATGGATTTGTTTTTAATATACTGCTTGAGGGGTTTAGTATACTGTTTTAATTCTTGCTTGGATAACTCAGCATCTTCCAATTCTCTTTCAACTAAGGCTACAAATTCTTTTAAAGCTTTACCGAAGAGTTTTTTCTGGGTATTTTGATCCGATAGTCCAGTATAGTCTTTGATGGATTCTTTGAAAAAATCTTTGGTGTAGTCTTCTAGAGCTTCTTTGGCCAAGGGACCGATTACTTCTTTGGCGAGATAGCCACCGGCACTAGAAATTCCCCAAACTGCTAACCAATCCAGCATGATATTGGTATTTGTTTTTTAGTTTATCTATTAGTATAGAGCAAAGGGAAAAGGGAGTAGGGAGTAGGGAGTAGGGAGTAGGGAGTAGGGAGTAGGGAGTAGGGAACTTCGGATCTGGGAACAGCGGATCTGGGAACAGGGAGCACAGCTGATGGCTGACAGCTGACAGCTGACGGCTAAATGCTTACCGACAGTTGCTAAAATCAAAATCATGAGTCGGAAAAAATTGAGGTAATCTCATGTCTGTTGCCAAACCCTTATTTGAGCAGGTTATTCTCCCTCATCCGGCCAAAGAAACCCTGCCCACCATGTATGATTTACCCAGTGAAGATCCCGAGGAACCGGGTTTGCCTGACGAATTTCATCTTTGGCAACCACAACTGTGTAGTGAGACATTTCGCCCTCCCAATTATGAGAGCGATCGCGTTTTTGTGGCCAGTGACTTAAATTTATATTATGACCCCAACCATACCGCTTGGTACAAACGACCGGATTGGTTTGCTGTAGTGGGGATTTCCCGATTCTACCAGGAACGAGAGCTCAGAATGAGTTATGTGATCTGGCAAGAAGAGGTCAGACCAATTGTGGCCATAGAATTGCTCTCTGCTAGTACCAAAGATCAAGACCTTGGTTACAGTGAACGAACGGGAGAACCACCGACCAAATGGGAAGTGTACGAGCAAATTTTAGCTATTCCCTACTATGTCACCTTTGACCGAGTCAGTAACGAATTACAAATCTTTCACTTAGATGAGGGCAGCTATCAACCACAAACATTAGACAATTCCCAATTTTGGATGCCTGAGTTGCAATTGGGTTTAGGACTATGGTTTGGGGAATATCGGGGATTGAATCGGTTGTGGCTACGTTGGTATGATCAACAGGGGAATTGGATTCCCACTGACGCTGAACTTGAACGTCTTCGAGCTGAACAGGAACGGCAACGAGCTGAACTGGCTCAACAACGAGCTGAACAGGAACGTCAAGAGAAGGAACTGGCTCAACAACGAGCTGAACAGGAACACCAACGAGCTGAACTGGCTCAACAACGAGCTGAACAATTAGCAGAACGGTTACGACAGATGGGTATTAATCCCGATGAAATTTAACCCCTGTCTGAGTTGGTGGGTGTATCTCATTAAAGCTGTTTGACCCGGTGGTGGGTTAGATTATGTTCGGATAATTGGGGACAATACTGATAGATTGGCAATCTTTTTCAGTGCTACTGATACTGACGATAATTCCTTAAACGCAGTGCATGGCGAAAATTCGGAAAACCGTTGTGAACACGATTGGGTTAAATCCAGATTACCTGATTCCCGTTCCCAAAGAGACGATTCCGAAAACAGGGATCGGCAAAATTCAGCGCCAGGAATTGAGAAAAAGATTTGAGGCTGGTGAATTCCATGGCTTCTTTTGAAAGGCTGAAGTCAGCAACTTCGAGTCAGGAGTCATAATTTCAAATACCTCTTGTTGTCTTATCGCGTTTTCCATACCTATGAGGTACACAGGATTTTTTACCTGTTCCCTGTTCCCGATTCCCGATTCCCGATTCCCGATTCCCGATTCTGCAACCACCATTGACCTCAAAGCCCTTAGATGCTTTCTCCAGCAGTAGCCTTCCTTTTAAGACGCAGGCTGACCCAGATCATTTGCTTGAGAGGTAAAGGAACCTCTGGGTGCAACCCTTCCGCAATTTCTTCAAAAGTTTTAATTGACCCAGGATAAACAAAAACTGGCCATCCTTCTTTAGCAAGGCAGGTAAACACAGCTGACTCTTCCAGCAGGTAGGTGATCGCCAGGTGCTTTTGCCTTTGGAGAAGCTGCTCTACTTCCTCTTCTTCTGACTGTTCCCCCCGATTAAGATAGGTTTGGGCAAAGGAGTTGACCATCTTTTGAAAAGATTCATCCTGTTGATAAAGACCCTGAAAGTCTTTGTAATACATCTCAAATTCTGATTGCTTCTCTATTTGGGAAGCCATCTGGAACTGGAATTGACAACTTCCAGAGTATTGCTGGAACAAGAAACGGTTTTGATTAATAAAGGTCTCTCCAGTGCGAATTGCCTCCAGCCAAGCTTCATCCCCTTTAAGTCCCTGTCTAACTTCGATTGTCAGTCGATATAAACTGTCCCCAACTAATACTAGGCAAGCTTTGAATTGTTCGCTAATCCATTTTATCAAGGCTTCGATTCGCTCACTATAAACAAAGTTTTTACTTCCCAGACTGATCATGAAAACACACTTTTGATAATCAGACAGGGAGCTACGTAGGCGAGCAGGAGAGACCTTAGCCAAACTTACCTTGTACTCATAAACTTGGGTGATATTGGCAGTAGATTGGGTCAACTTTAAGTCGCGTCTCTTAAGATCGATCGCTTTGCTTATTTTCGATTGAAGCAACTTCAATTGCTCTAGTGAAAGCTGATTCCAGTCAAAATTTTCCATGATCGTTTCTTCGTCCCTGTGGCTACTCATTCTTTTAGATGTTCTTGGCGGCAATCTGGTAAACTGTCAGTAAAACAGTAGGGTGCGTTAGGGACGGGATCACCCTACTGTTTTGGGTAGCCAGTGTTGGGAAAGTCCGTCCCGTAACGCACCATCGGGTCAAACAGCTTTAATGAGATACACCCGAATTAAACGTCGGTTTCAAACAATGCAAGGCGCAATCGCTCCGCTGAATCTTCCAGTTCGGCCAGGGACTCCAGGCTAACCGCCACGCTGCGTTCAATCCCTAAAATTTCTGCCGCTTTAGCCACAGATGCTTTTTCTTTGTCATGGTAATTACCATCGGCTCGACACATCTTGATCCCTTGGTACAAAAGGGTTCGACGAAAATTCAGAGGAAAGTCATACTTGAGACTACTCAATAGCTCCTCAACTTTAGCATTTTTCCAATCGAATTGGCGGAGCGCTTCAATGTATTCTTTTTTTTCTTCAGATTCGACTAGCAACATTTCCTGTTCATCAATATACCACTGTAATTCTGCTTCTGCCAATTCCCCATCCGCTCCAGCAATTGCCATTAAGGCACCGCTGTAATTCACGCCTACCTCAAAATCAACTGGTTGAGTAATGTTATATCTATTTTGAGCATATGGGGTCACCTGAAGACTTTTTCCACTTGTCATAGTTTTACTCTCTGTTTTTGATATAGGTGTTTTGAGCAAGTTTATTATACCACAAGATAAATTGATGGGAGCATGGGGTAAACCCCCTGTTTTTAAAGGTTATAAAACTCAATACTTTTTTGAGGTTAATCACCTGTAGTTTGAGAAGATTATCAATAAAATTATCTAGTAATAGATAATATAAAACTGTACTAAAATCACAGACTATTTGTTAAATCTTGCTTAAATATTTATTTCTGTAAAACGGGCATCTTGGTGGAACAGACATCTTGCCTGTTTCCTGTCCCAAAATTTACTGATTGCTGACGGCTGACGGCTGACGGCTTACCCCATTAGCCACAGGTACCTGTTGGGTAATACAATGAATTCCTCCTCCACCTTCAGCCAGAATCAGACTATTTACACCAACAACCTTCCGCCCAGGGAAAACCTCACGCAGAATAGCAAGGGGAGCATCATCTTGGCTGGAGTCACCAGCAATCGGAACGATTACCGCACCATTAGCAATGTAAAAATTCATGTGAGCAATATCTAAGCCAAGAGGAATCTCAACAATCTCAAACTTACGTCCACGAGCATCAGTACTTTGTTGTAATCGATGCTTAGCATCCCGACAAATCTTGTAATTTGGATCATTAGCATCATCAGTGCTATGGAGTAAGACCAATCCAGGTGCGGCAAATGCGCAAATCCCATCCACATGTCCATCTGTCACCGGATCAGGTACGATACCACGACCTAGCCAAACCACCCTTTCAGCCCCGAGATAGTGCTTCAACACTCTCTCAACTTGAGACTTACTCATGGTGGGGTTGCGATTAGGGTTCAGTAAACATTCCTCAGTGGTGATAATAGTGCCTTCACCATCTAATGTCACACCACCCCCCTCCACCACTAGAGAGGATGAGTACATGGTAGTATCAAGATAGTGAGATAATCGCGCCTTAAGTAAAGCATCGTCCTGATAGGGGGGAAACTTACCGCCCCAACCGTTGAAAGTAAACCCAGCTACCCGACGTGAACCCTTGCCGTTCACCAAAAACATTGGACCGGAATCCCTGGCCCAGCCATCGTTTACGGGAAATTCAATTAGTTCGATATCTGAACTCAACAAGCCTTTAGCCACACCCTTGTCTTGAGGATGAACAACCATCGAAACCGGTTCAAACTCATTGACAGCATTCGCCACTGCTGCCCATTCCCGCCTTGCCTTCTTCAGACCATAGCCTTTCCAATTCTGAGCTGGAGGAAACACCATGATCGTGAATTCATGGGGCTGCCATTCCGCTGGAAAGAAAAAGCCATCCTCAAGGGGTGTTGTCTGCTGTAATAACGTAACTCCACTGCTGCTATAGTCCGGCATTCTACTACTAACCTCAGTTCTCACCCTTGAGCAGACTGCTGACATACCCAAGGCACTAGCAGCTGAAACAAGACTTAACTTTAGTAACCTTCGACGATTCAACATAGCGTGTATCTATTCTAGAGTACTTATCACTTGGGTCGGGAGTCCGGAGTCGGGAGTCGGGAGTCGGGAGTCGGGAGTCGGGAGTCGGGAGTCGGAATCCTGCCATACTTCCAACACTTCCGACACTTCCGACACTTAACACACTTTTTGATGGTCAATGCTAGCAGCGGTATCATAGAGTGGCTCAAATGTCCAGTGACAGGTGATCTGTTTTTTCTACTGATGGTCAAATTAAGGTAATTAGAGATTCTGTAATGCGGTGTGATTGCAATTACACCTTTGGGTAATGGGGAAAGTCTTTTTACCATTACCCTTATTTCCCATACAGAAAATGCTCACTAATGTAAGCTATCAGCTATCAGCTATCAGCTATCAGCTATCAGCTATCAGCTAATGCGCTATGGGAACAGCTTTTGAATCAAACAGGTAAGCATTGGTTTAATCTCAGTGAAGTCACAGCTTCGTTCGCACAGCGTGGCCATTCGCGTAGCGTGGCCGAAAGGCCAAGGCCAAAGCCTGTGCCACGCTGACCGCTGACCGCTGACCGCTGACTGCTTACTCACTAATACCAAGTCCGGTTAATTTGTTAAGTTTCAAGTTTCTAGTTTCAATTTTAATCGAATGGTGTCTTTCCTATGACTAAAGTACCTATTACTAAAGTAACTGACGAACTCAAAACCGAAATTTTCTACCCCGACAGTGATGGTAAGCCTATGACAGAAAGTGATCCTACTCGGGATTATCTGATTTATGGGGTAAACGCCTTAAAAAGTTATTTCAAAAATCGGGAAGATGTTTATGTTTCCGGTAACTTATTTATTTACTACCAGAAAGGAGAACCCGATCAGGTAGTCTCTCCCGATGTATTTGTGGTTTTTGGCGTAGAAAACAAACAGCGAAGAAGCTACAAAACTTGGGAAGAGGGAGGAAAACTGCCCAGTTGGGTATTAGAAATAACCTCAAAAAGCAGCCGGAATAGTGATCAAACCACAAAAAGCCAACTATACCAAACTATGGGAGTATTAGAATACTTTCAGTATGACCCTACTGGGGATTATCTTAACCCGCCACTTAAGGGATTACTTTTGGTGAAGGGAAAGTATAAACCTATCCCCAGCAAGTCTTTAGGGGATGGAGATTTTTCTATTGATAGTGAAGTCTTAGGTCTAGAGCTTCAAGTGCATCAGGGAAAACTAGAATTTTTTGATCAGAAGCTGGGTACAAAGCTATTAAATTTTCAAGAACTGGAGATAGCTTATCAGCGAGCAAAGTTAGAGCAAACCACAGAAGCTCAAGCCCGACAACAAGCGGAGTTAGAGCGAGCTGCTGAAGCTCAAGCCCGACAACGAGCAGAAGAAGGGCTACAGAATGCTATTTCCCAGTTATTAAGCTTAGGCTTGACTGTTGAACAGATAGCTGAAGCACTAAATTTATCAGTGGCAGAGGTTAACCGTCACGTTTAAATTGGTTATTCCCCCTTACCTATTTCCTGTTCCCTATTCCCTGTTCCCTATTCCCTATTCCCTACTCCCTACTCCCTTGCTGAATGACCAATGACTAATGAGCAATTAAAACCTAAATTTTTTTATCGCAATACTAATGGTACACCAATGGCAGAAAGTGACCCTAACCGAGATTATATCATTTATGGCGTAGAAGCCTTGAAAAACTATTTCAAAAATCGAGACGATGTTTATGTTTCCGGCAACTTATCGATTTACTACCTAGAAGGCGTATATGATGCGGTAATTGAGCCTGATGTATTTGTAATTTTCGGAGTAGAAAATAAACTACGAAAACACTACAAAGTTTGGGAAGAAGGAGGAAATTTTCCGAGTTGGATATTAGAAGTAACTTCAATAAATACTAAGGGAACTGATCAAAGATTTAATCGCCAAACATACCAAGATATGGGAGTATTAGAATACATGCAGTATGACCCTGTGGAAGATTATCTCCAACCACCCCTGAAAGGATTACGTCTGGTGGAGGGAAACTATGAGCCTATGGCTAGCAAACCTTTAGGAGATGAAGATTTCTCGATTTACAGTGAAGTCTTAGGTTTAGAACTTCAAGTGAATCAGGGAAAACTAGAGTTTTTCGATCCGAAGTTGGGAAAAAAGCTATTAAACTTTCAAGAACTGGACATGGCTTATCAGGAAGCTGAACAAGCACTACAGCAAACTGAACAAGCACTACAGAAAGCTATTTCCCATTTATTAGGATTAGGGTTAAGTGTGGAACAGATAGCTGAAGCCTTGAGCTTATCAGTAGAAGACATTAATCACAGACTGCAAGAATAACTAACGTCAGTTTTGGATAAGGAGGAGCGAAGGGAGTAGGCTGAAAGTGTTTAAGAATTCAGCCGTCAGCCGTCAGCTGTCAGCCATTGGCGTAGCGTGCGCGTAGCCCATAAGCTGATACGCGACACGCTGATAGCTGATAGCTGAATGCTTACGAACGTGCCACTCCTCAAGCTTCCCAAATTTCTTCCATAACCATGACAAAACCAGGCAGCACCGAATCATCCCCCTTCACCGTAGCGGGATTTTCCAATTGCTCCACATCAGCACCAGGACGGTAAATATACACTCGACGACTATTTGGCTCAATCAACCACCCCAACCTCGCACCATTGTCCATGTACTCCTCCATCTTCTCCTTGAGATCTTTTACCCTATCACTGGGGGAACGCAACTCAATCACAAAATCTGGGCACAGAGGAATAAATTTTTTTCTTTCTTCTTTACTCAGGGATTCCCAGCGCTCCAGCTTGAGCCAAGATGCATCAGGAGAACGATCTGCCCCATTGGGCAGCTTAAAGCCACAAGAAGACTCAAAAACCTTCCCTAGCTTTGTTTGGCGGTTCCATAACCGTAGCTGAAAATTAATGTCGGAATTTTTGTCAGATGTTTCACCTCCTGTTGGGGGCATAATAATTATTTCTCCGTCGAATGTGCGTTCAATAAGTAAATCTCGATTAACCTGACAAAACTCAAAAAATTGGTCATCATCCATATCCAATTCTGGAGGCATCCTCAGCACAATGGGATTAGTTTCAACAGGTGTGGTGACTACTGTCATGATTTAGCTACTTCCCGCATAAAAGAGTTTCTTCGTAAGCATTCAGCTCTCAGCTATCAGCTATCAGCCAAAAGCTTGTGGCGACGCTACGTAAACAATTTATACCCATAGCGCACGCTACACCAAACAGCTAGCTTTTGAACAAAATAAGCACCTCAAGCAGCGTGAGTCTAAAGCTGACGGCTGACGGCTGACGGCTGAATGCTTACGTTTATTCTATTCTAAAGTTTTGGTTAAGCGATCGCTGGCAAGAGCTTCTCTAAGGGAAGAGAACATTAACTATAGTTAGTGTATTTTTCAACAAAAAAATGTAGGGGTTGGTTCATACTCCCCCTACATTACTACATTAATAAACCCTACTAATTTGTTAAGCACTAGTAGGGTGGGCAAAGTAATCGAGTCTAAAAGAATCAACAAAATAGAATTGTTTTTGCCCACCCTACAAGCTCAAAAAAATAGAACTGTTTTTGCCCACCCTACTAGTTTTTGCTACTAGCTAGTCAACAGTAAAATATCAATCCTTAACGAGGACTAATGGGTGGAGCGAAAGAAACTATTGGAGCATTTTCTAGTGCTACTGGTGGTT
This sequence comes from Moorena sp. SIO3A2, assembly GCF_010672265.1. NCBI lineage: Bacteria > Bacillati > Cyanobacteriota > Cyanophyceae > Coleofasciculales > Coleofasciculaceae > Moorena > Moorena sp. SIO3A2. The sequence continues at coordinate 43,353 of NZ_JAAHHC010000024.1, read as the reverse complement.
CGTTGACCAAGGTTGGTACAGAGTTGCGGAGTCGTGCGGTTAGCTGGACTGTGGTAGCGTCATAGATCTGAGTCACAATTTTCGGATACAAACCAATCCCGATAATTGGTACTAATAGACAGGCAATAATAAACACTTCCCGAGGTTCCGCATCAATCAAGGCTTCGTGGGCGACTAATTCCTTGTTTTCCGGACCGTATAAAATCTCGCGCAGCATCGAGAGCAGGTAAATTGGTGTTAAGATAACCCCGACAGCTGCCAGGACGATCACTAATACCTTGAAGAAGGAACCGTAAGCATCACTGGTAGCAAAGCCAACAAACACCATCACTTCTGCCACAAACCCACTCATTCCGGGTAATGCTAAGGATGCCATGGAACAGGTTGTCCACATGGCGAACATTTTGCCCATTCTCTTACCAACACCCCCCATCTCATCGAGCATCAAGGTATGGGTACGGTCATAGGTAGCTCCTACTAAGAAGAATAGGCTGGCACCGATTAAACCGTGGGAAATCATTTGCATCACTGCCCCACTCATGCCTAAGTCGGTAAAGGAAGCAATACCAATTAAGACAAATCCCATATGGGAAATGGATGAGTAAGCAATCTTACGCTTGAGATTACGCTGGGCAAAGGAGGTAAGGGCAGCGTAGACAATATTGACAATCCCTAAAATCACCAATACCGGAGCAAACACGGCATGGGCATCGGGTAGCATGCCAGCATTCATGCGGATGAGGGCATATCCCCCCATTTTCAGCAGAATTCCAGCCAGGAGCATGTGTACCGGGGCTGTGGCTTCCCCGTGGGCATCTGGTAACCAGGTATGTAGAGGGAAGATGGGTAGCTTGACCCCGTAAGCAATCAGGAAGCCTCCGTAAAGCAATAGCTGGAAATTGAGGGCGTAATCTTTGAGGGCTAGCGATCGCATATCAAAGGTTACGGTATCTCCATAGAATGCCATGCCTAAGGCAGCTAGCAAGATAAACAGGGAACCCCCTGCGGTGTAGAGGATAAACTTGGTAGCTGCATAGAGACGCTTTTTGCCCCCCCAGATTGACAGTAGCATGTAAACCGGAATTAACTCCAGTTCCCATACCAAGAAGAACAACAGCATATCCTGAACAGCAAATACAGCAATCTGACCACCGTACATTGCCAACATCAGGAAGTAAAACAGCTTAGGCTTGAAGGTTACCGGCCAAGCTGCCAGCATCGCTAGGGTAGTAATAAAGCCAGTCAGTAACACTAGAGGCATGGATAAGCCATCTACACCTACTGACCAATTCAAGTCCATTTGAGGCACCCAGCTGTATTTTTCGACCAGTTGCAGTTCTGGGTTGCTCAGGTCGTATTGGGTCACAAAAGCATAGACAATTAGGGCAAAATCAATTAACCCAATAATTAAAGCGTACCAACGCTCCCAAGTCCCATTTTTTTCTGGCAGAAACGGGATCAGAAGCGATGCCGCAATCGGAAACAGAATAATTATTGTTAGCCAGGGGAAATCTGTCATAGTCAACTAGTCAGTCACCATTGGTCAAAAGAAAATTGCAAATTGTTAATTGTTAATTGTTAATTGTTAATTTTTGATCAACAACTAACAATTAACAAAGCAGGTCAGGTCACACCTGAGACAATTACTAAACCCAGTACTGCGAGGAAGACAATTAGAGCATAGAATTGGGCACGACCGTTTTCTACGTATTTCAGTGCTTCACCACTGAGCAGGGTGAAAAAGCCAGTCAGGTTTACAGCACCATCAACGATACGGTAGTCTACCTCCATAACTTGCCGTGCTAATCGACGGCTTCCCTGAACAAACAGCCGGTCATAAATTTCATCGAAGTACCACTTATTGAGAGACAGCTGATATAGGGGCTGGATTTTTTTAGCGATCGCATTGGGGTCAATCTTGCCCTGTAAGTACATCAGTACCGCAACGGAAATCCCAATCAGACCAATTCCCACGGAACTGCCGCCCATAATCAGAAATTCTGACCAGTCAAAGGCTTCTGCTTCTGCCACGACTTCGGCTATGGTTTCACTGGCTGGGTGGATAAATTCCTCAAAGTAGTTGTTAAAGGGAGTTCCCACCAAACCAATCAGTACCGATGGCACGGCTAAGACTAACAACGGTAGAGTCATCGTTAAGGGTGACTCATGGGGAAACTCACTGTGGTGGTGGTCGTGGTGATCATGGTCAGCCTGAGCTTCAAGTTCCCGTACATCCATAGCACCAGGACCAAAAGCAGGTACAGCTACACCAGCAGCTTCCTTGAGTTGATGACGGATTTCCATTTCATTGCCCCGAAATTCCCCTTCAAAGGTAGAGAAATACATCCGGAACATATAGAAAGCAGTCATTCCAGCAGTCAGCCAGCCAATTCCCCAAAGTATTGGACTTACTTCAAAAGTACTGCCTAAGATTTCATCTTTTGACCAGAACCCTGCGAAGGGGGGAATTCCACAAATTGCCAAGGTTCCAATTAGGAATGTCAGGGAGGTAATGGGCATAAACTTACGCAAGCCTCCCATTAACCGCATATCCTGAGCTAAAATCGGGTCATGGCCAACCACAGCTTCCATACCGTGAATTACTGACCCAGAGCAGAGGAACAGCATGGCTTTGAAATAAGCGTGGGTCATCAGGTGAAATAAGCCAGCACCATAGGCTCCAATGCCCATTGCCATTACCATATAACCCAATTGAGACATAGTTGAATAGGCTAACCCTTTCTTAATATCATTTTGAGTAATAGCAATGGTTGCCCCTAAGAAAGCGGTAAATGCTCCCGTCCAGGCAATCACAGTCATGGCGACTGGAATCCCTTCAAACACGGGGTACATCCTGGCAATCAAAAACACCCCAGCAGCTACCATGGTTGCGGCGTGAATTAGGGCAGAGATCGGGGTTGGGCCTTCCATGGCATCGGGAAGCCAAACGTGGAGGGGAAATTGGGCGGATTTAGCCACCGGACCTAGAAACACTAAGACAGCGAACACAGCTGCCATGCCTGCACCCAGGTAACCTGATTCCACAAAGGCTTCCAGATTGGCTCCCATGACATCAAAGTCGAAGGTGCCAGTTGCCCAGTAGAGTCCCAACATGCCTAACAGCAGACCAAAGTCTCCGACACGGTTAGTCACGAAAGCTTTTTGACAAGCATCTGCTGCTGCCTTACGGTCATACCAGAATCCAATTAACAGGTAGGAACACATTCCCACCAGTTCCCAGAAAATATAAACTTGCAACAGGTTGGCAGAAACGACCAACCCTAGCATAGAGGAACTAAACAAGCTTAAATAAGCATAAAAGCGCACATAACCGGGGTCATGAGCCATGTAGCCATCGGTATAAATCATCACCAGAAAAGCTACGGTGGTCACAACTACCAGCATCAGTGCCGTTAAGTGATCGATGGTATAGCCCATCATTAGGTGAAAATTGCCAGCAGCAGCCCACTCCAGGGTGCGTTGATAGGGTTCATGACCATGAAATTGACTCCAGAGTATAGCAAAGGAGAACACCATGGACGCCCCCAACCAGGAGACAATAAATACAGCTAACAGCTGCCGCAGACGGTTCGTTGCTCTATTGAAGGAAATTAGCCCCAGACCAACCAGCATTGCCCCTGCCAAGGGAAACACTGGGATTAGCCAGGCATATTGATAAAGCGGTTCCATTTAAGACAGCCTACTTCAGATTTCGTTACTATTTTGGCAAACTGTTAACCGCTCATGTCTAAAGTTTTTCTTTTTGTTTGTCTGTAGAAGGCCAGACGCTTTAATCTCAACTGCACTATAGCAGCCTAGGCCATGGACTTACGGTCGGCATTGGCTTGCGGCGACTACTACCAACAGCCGCCATCCCGTGAATAGGCTACTAAGGTCTCATATCTGATACAAATCTTAACCTTTTTCGTAATCTTCATCACAAAATATCTCATCAAAATGGGTAATCATCATGAGATAATCGGACTAATTGATGAAAATAATAAAAAAAGTTTAGTTAACAAAAATTTATCTTTTCGTTACGGAGCCATTGCCAATTACTAGGAATGGAAGTGCTATAATCGATAATTTATAAATTCACAGGCACAGATCAGGCACAAGAGTCAGAAACCAATTAGTAATTGGCAATCGGTAATTGGTCATGGGAAAGGGTAAACCCACAACCTGGTTACCGATGACCAATTCAATGGCTAATTAGGTTAAGGCGCGCTAATTAGTTTAAGTTAAGGTTCTAGGCTTTTAGGTTGAATGGCTAAGGGTGTTCTGACCTAGTTGGCTAGCGCCTGGTCAAGCACGGAGGCTCTCAAAAGCTTTCCTTCTGTACCATTACCCTCTTGTAGCTAATACCTAATACCTAATACCTAATACCTAATAGCTAATACCTAATACCTAATACCTAATACCTAATACCTAATACCTAATACCTAATACCTATAATTTCTCTTGAGGAGATATTGACCGAAAAAGCTTTCAAACCTTGGCGCTGCCTTTTATCCAAGTCCTTGGTGAAATCTGGGTATTGGCAGTGTGATTTGAGCAGCCTGGCAATTTCCCTGAGCAGCTCATCCCGACCTTGGAAACCTTCTATTCGTGAGACCAACTGACCTTGCTCAAAGAATAGCAATGTCGGTAGGGTCTTGAGTCGATAGGTATTGGCAAGCTTGAGATTGTTATCGGCGTTTACTCTGACAACCTTGACATAATTGCTTCCTTGAGTTTGGAATTCCTCAAGTATGGGGTGAACAAACCGGCACACTCCACACCAAGGGGCCCAGAAATCAACGATAACTGGGGTGGAAGAGTCTAAAACTGTTTTTGAAAACGTCCGTTCATCAACAGACAATACCATGGTTTTTGAAAATATAAGGGTTTTTACATTTGTTTGGGATCATGCTACATCGAATCGGGATCATCTGAACAACAGAAATGCCCTAATTACCAATTTACTTGGGCTACAGCTGTAATCATGAGGGGATGTACCCACCACAACAGCCCAGTAAAACCGATGACTCCTAGGTATGCCGGACGAACAAACTCTTGCCATTTCAGGAATTGACGTCCCTGGATAATTGCCAAAAAAGGGATTACCGATGTGCGAGCTTTGACTGTACAAAAGGCTTCTCCATGCCGTGCCAACAACCGGCGGTCTCCATGCCAGACAGCGAAAAGATGGTGGAGAATTAATCCCACGGAGGTCAATAGGGTAAAGGTGCTACCAATCCAGAGGGTATGGGCAATACACCATATTACTTGTCCTACCATTTGGGGATGCCTGGTAACCCGCATAATGCCAGACTCATATAGATGGACTTGGGGCTTTTGAATCGCAGCAATTTCCAATAAATTAAACGTAGCTGGATAAAGAAACAAGAACGAAATCCCTGAAAGCCCCCATACTAATGACTTCATCCCTGGCAGGTCCTGAAGGAGCCACAACTGTAGACCATCATACCGATGGTTCAAAAAGTAAATAATTAATACAACTGCTAGCGGAAGACTCACTAAAGCAAAGACAATACGATAAAGCCTTGGACCAATTATTTGTTCACCCTTAGAACGCAGGGCGGCTAAACCACTATGAGCGATCGCAAAAGTCAATAGCAACCCAAACATGACAAAGTGGCTGACACTCAGCCAATTTGGAAATACCATAGGCAAGGGTGATAGATGAGAAATAACGCTCTATTATAGCAAAAAAGAGCAAGAATTTGAGTCCTGGTTATGTTAGTGTCGATTTCAGCTCGCTCCTTTCTGTTAATGGTTTAGCCCTATGTCTGACCTACCTTTTTCTCTCGATCAACTCCGTATACTCAAAGCGATCGCTACTGAGGGGAGTTTCAAGCGTGCTGCTGATAGTCTATACGTAAGCCAACCTGCTATCAGCCTGCAAGTACAAAATTTAGAGCGACAGTTAGAGGTGCCGTTATTTGACAGGGGTGGACGCCGTGCCCAACTGACCGAAGCTGGACACCTGCTGTTGGACTATGGGGAAAAAATTCTGGCTCTATGCCAGGAAACCTGCCGAGCCATTGACGACTTACAAAGTCTCCAAGGTGGGACCTTAATTATTGGTGCATCTCAAACTACCGGAACCTATCTACTACCTCGGATGCTTGGTATGTTCCGACAACACTATCCTGAAGTGACAGTACAATTACAGGTTCACTCCACTCGCCGCACTTCCTGGGGTGTAGCCAATGGACTGGTGGATTTGGCCATTATTGGTGGTGAAGTTCCCCTAGAACTTCAGGAAACCTTGACCATTAGTCCTTATGCTGAAGATGAGCTAGTGCTAATCTTGCCTGCATTTCATCCCATGGCTTCTTTGGAGAAGATCGAAAAAGAGGACCTGTATAAGTTACAGTTTATTGCCTTGGACTCCCAATCCACCATCCGTAAGGTAATTGACCAGGTATTAGGTCGCAGTGGCATTGATGCTAAACGGTTTAAGGTGGAGATGGAACTTAACTCCATTGAAGCGATTAAGAACGCAGTACAGTCAGGACTAGGAGCTGCCTTTGTATCGATTACAGCTATTGAAAAAGAATTACAAATGGGCGTGCTACACAGGGCAAAAATAGAGGGAGTAGTGGTTAAACGGGTATTGTCTTTGGTGATTAACCCCAATCGTTACCTTTCCAAAGCAACAGAAGCCTTCTGTAGGCAGATTTTGCCCTTGTTTGGCTCAGTAGCATGGCACGGGCAATCCTTGCCACTATCAGGGATGGTAACTAATCCCAACAATCTAGAAGTGGATAGCCCCCACGCTGAAGCCGGGGGTTGAAAGCGATGCAGCGCGGTCTTGGGGGTTTCCCCCATGAGCGACTGCATCAAGAGAAGGTAGAAAACAAGTGACGGAATTTATCCCGCTGCCCAGGAGAAGATCTGATCAGTAATGCAAAAAATTCCAGGGGCTTCTTCAAAATGGCGTGAGTTTAATATTAGCTAACGACTAAAATAAACACAACAACGAGCGACTTGCTAGAGCTTGTCAGCTGAGTTCTAACCTCTGATACCTGAGCGAAGCGCGAAGCGGTAGCAAGGAATGAACATTAGCATTTGGATATAGATATAGATTAAAACTATAGAACTAATGTACAAATGCCTAGCCCTCGATTGAGGAATATAAATAGACTCTAGTAGAGTATCAAGTAGATGCCTGGTAGCGCCTTGTCTTTCATAGTGATCCTCTAAAACATGGAAATTTTCTGCACCCGTCCTGGCTGCCCAAATCCCCATAATTACTTTGATGATCTAGATAACAGAACCACTCTAACCACCACAGAGCAAAGGTATTGTAATAGCTGTGGTATGCCCCTGATTGTAGCAAGTCGCTACATTCCCTCCCAGCTGCTGCGGAAAGGAGGATTTGGAGCCGCATTTCTAGCACGCGATCGCTATACCCCTACCTTGCGTCAATGTGTAGTTAAGCAGTTCCAACCGTCTGGGAGAATTAGCCAGAGGGAACTACAAACTGCCCACAGATTGTTTGAGCGGGAAGCAACGGTTTTAGAGAAATTGGGCAGGCGTCACCCCCAAATCCCCGATTTGTATGCCTACTTTCCGTTGACTGTGCCGAGTCTGAAACCGGGTAAAGAAGACCAGTTTTTCTATCTGGTACAAGAATATATTGATGGACAAAACTTGGAGGAAGAACTCAACACCTTAGGAGCATTTTCTGAAGCCAAAGCCATAGAAGTGTTAACAGAAATTCTCAAAGTCCTCCAATTTGTCCATGACAATGGCTCCATTCATCGCGATATCAAGCCTTCCAATATTATGCGCGATCGCAATGGGCTTCTCTATCTATTAGACTTTGGTGCAGTTAAGCAACAGGTCAACCCAGGATCAACAGCGGCGAGGTCTACTGGTATTTATTCCATCGGATTTGCACCACCGGAGCAAATGACCGGTTCTCAAATTTACCCTTCAACGGATTTGTATGCTCTGGCAGTGACTGTGATGGTTTTGATGACTGGCAGAGAACCCAATGAACTCTACGAACCTGTTACCCATGAATGGAACTGGAGAAGTTATATCCAAATCAGCAATGCACTTGAGAGTATTTTCAATCGACTACTTATGCCAATGCCCCATCAACGCTTTCAGTCTGCTCAGGAGGTTCTTGATGCCATAAATTGTTTAAACATTGCTCAGACAACCCCTCAACGCCATTATGGCTCAGTTCTACCAGTATCCCCACCCTCCCAGCCCCACACCAGGCGACCACAAACCCACTCACCCCTATCCAAACCCCTCAGACCAAACTTTTCTCTACTTGAGGTACTAGGGGCGGCTGCGTTTACTGGATTTGAGGGAGCTTTATTATTCATTGCTGCAACTGCTTTTGCTAAGATCGTCTCCTCCAACCCACTGGGTATGCTTTTATGGGGAATGAGTTTGGGAGGGCTAATTTATGCTCAATATCGCAGGTTTATTGAAAAAATTGACTTAGTGATTATTGGAGGCATAAGCTTGGGACTTTTGATACTTTTCCCGGTGCTGCGAGTCCAGCAGTCAATCCAGTTAGTTATCATAATATCAGTTCTAGCTGCAGCAGCAGCGATCGCTCTGACGGCACTTTTCCGGCTGGTTTATCAACTGTTATCTCGAATACTATAGCAGGGGCGTTGCTGATTAAAGGAATGATGCAGGGTAACTGACAACGGAACTTATGTCCGATGAAAAACGAAACGAGTGTTCTTTTGCTATCCATGGTGATTACGGTAGCTATGGTGTTGGGAGGGTTATGGTGGCTTCAGAAAAGTCAGATAATCACACTGCCATTTCCGGAGGAAACGGAGGAAGATGAACCTAGGGCTAAGGTAACTCCAAAAACTACAAACATTAAGCCTCAGATAATCATAGCAGAGCACCTTAGTGCCGGAGATAGAAGCTTAATATCAACAGAGGTAACACCAGCAAAACAGGCAGCAGTCAAAGCATTTGCTTCTGGGAATTATGGTAAAGCGGCTTCCTTACTGGAGGCATCGCTTAAAAGTAAGAAAAACGATCCAGAAGCTTTGATTTACCTCAATAACGCTCGGATCGGTACATCTGAGTCTTATACAATTGCGATCTCAATACCTATTGGTGTCGAGGTAAATGCAGCCAAAGAAATGTTACGGGGTGTTGCCCAAGCCCAACAGGAAATCAATGCTAGGGGTGGCGTTAATAATATACCATTGAAGGTGCTGATTGCTAATGATGACAATGATACCAAGGTTGCTAAAAAAATAGCTAAAGCTTTTGTGGATAATCCAGATGTTTTGGGGGTTATTGGTCATTTTAGCAGTGAGGTCACCCTGGCAGCCGCAGAGGTTTATCAAGAGAATCAGTTGGTGGTGATTTCTCCGACTAGTACCTCAGTAACTATTTCAAGACTGGGTAATTATGTCTTTAGGACTATCCCTAGCGATCGCTTTTTTGGTAGCACCCTGTCTAGCTACATGCTCAATCAATTAAATCTACGCAAAGCAGCTGTCTTTTTTAATTCCCAGAGCGACTACAGCCAATCTCTTGCCGATGCATTTACCACTGCTTTGTTTGCTGATGGTGGTGAGGTAGTGGCAGAGTTTGACTTTGCTCAACCTAACTTTAATGCTGGTGTTGATGTCAAACAGGCGATCGAAAAAGGTGCAGAAGTGTTGATCTTAGCCCCCAATTCCGCCACCCTTAACCAAGCCTTACTAGTCGTGCAAGTCAATGATGGACGTCTACCGATGCTAGCAGGGGATAGTGTTTACAAACCCAAGACCTTGCAAATCGGTGGTAGGGATGCGGCTGGTATGGTGTTGGCAGTCCCCTGGCATATTTTGGGCGCTCCAAATTCCCCCTTTCCCCAAGCCGCCACTAAATTATGGGGTTCAGATGTGAACTGGCGCACGGCCTTAACTTACGATGCTACTCAAGCTTTAATTGCAGCCCTCAAACAGCAACCAAGCCGTTCCGGTGTGCAAAACTCCCTATCCGGATCAGGTTTTCAGCCCCAAGGAGTATCCAGCAAAATTCGGTTTTTACCATCAGGCGATCGCAACCAGGCTGTCCAGCTGGTCAAGATTGAACCAGGTAATCGTTCCAGCTTTGGTTATGACTTTGTGCCGATTCCTAGCAAGTAGAAACGGGGCAACATAGAAATAAGAGCGTTGCCCAATTCTGGAATGATTGAGGGTAATAGGTAATCAGTAATCAGTAATCAGTAATCGGTAATCGGTAATCGGTAACTGACCTAACTCGATTTGAGTACCCAAACCCTATTCAGCAATGGCAACAGTCGAGTTGACTAATAACTAAGGACTCACCCATCAGCATGCATTAGCACTAAGAACTCAGGACTGATCAATATTTTTGCCATTTTGTCACCTGATCAGTGGTGAAATCTTGTACCATAAGTTATTTCCATAAGTTATTTCCATAAGTTATTTCCATAAGTTATTTACTAACCAGGAGTATCCAACAAGGGCTTTTGTTAACTAGTTGTATTTAGTTGTATTTAGTTGTATTCAGTTGTATTCAGTTGTATTCTACAGGGTCACTATTTCAAGCGCCGTTGATGGTTTTTCGTTGACCTTCAACTGTCAACCGTTAAGCATCAACCATTCCACTCATCAATTACCTTGAAAGATTACAAAAAAAATTAATATTAAGCATTATTCCGGGTAATCAACAGGGTTGGCCTGTATAAAAATTAGCAATAGCGTATGTATCAGAACAACGAAACTAAGCTTCTTGGGCTATCATTGATGATCTCCTTAGCTTTGGTATCTGGGTGTCTGTGGTGGTTTAAAGTGACCACATCTCCCTTATCTATGCTGGTATCGAACAATACGTCTTCAGAGAAAACAAGCATACCAAATTACCTTAGTGGGGGAGACCATATTTTATTTTCTGATTCAACAACACTGGAAAAACAGCTAGGAGTAGAAGCGGTTACTGCTGGTAACTACGACCAGGCAGTTGTTAAATTCACTGAATCCTTAGACCTCCACCGTGATGATCCAGAAGCTCTAATCTACCTTAATAACGCTCGTATTGGGGACAAACCCTATTACACCATTGCTGCTGTTGTGTCCATTAGTGATGACTTAAATACTGCTAAAGATATACTTCGGGGTGTGGCTCAAGCTCAACAGGAAATCAATCAAGCTGGTGGAATTAAAGGTATTCCTGTCAAAGTACTGATCGCTAATGATGATAATAATCCAAAGGTGGCAAAAAAATTAGCATCAAAGTTGGTGAGTAATCCAGAGATTTTGGCAGTTGTTGGTAATTTCACAAGTAAGGTGACCCAAGCGACAGCAGATATCTATGACTCTGGTAAATTGGTCACGATTTCTCCCATTAGTACCTCAGTAAAGTTATCAGGAATTAGCGACTTTGTTTTTCGTACTGTCCCGAATGATTTCCTGGCAGGTAGAGCATTAGCTAAACACATGGTGCAAGACCTCAAGCAGCATAATGTTGCTGTTTTCTACAATTCTCAAAGTGAGTCTAGTCAGTCTCTTAAGTCAGAGTTTGTAACCGCTGTCTTCTTGGAAGGAGGACGAGTAGTTAGTGAGTTTGACGTGTCTGATAAAAATTTTAGTGCTGCTAAAAGCTTTAAAGAAGCGATTAATCGTGGTGCTCAAGCGCTGATGTTAGGTGCTGATTCTAGCACCCTTGATCAGGTACTAAATGTGGTTCAGCTCAATAGCAAACACCGCAATAGTTTGGGTCAACAATTAGTGATTTTGGCGGGAAATCAAGTTTACAATACCAAGACATTGACAGTAGCAGGTAAAGATGCTCAAGGGATGGTAGTAGCATTACCCTGGCATCCCCTAGCCAACCCTCGCTCGGAATTTCCCAAAACCGCTGATCAGCTTTGGGGTATTGATGTTAACTGGCGCACAGCCATGGCTTATGATGCTGTGCAAGCCCTAAGTGCGGCGATTAGACGTAATCCTACTCGCACGGGAGTTCAACAGGAACTTTCAGCACCGAATTTTTTTGCTAGAGGTGCTGCTGCTCCGATTCGTTTTTTTCCATCAGGCGATCGCTATCAACCGGTGAAGTTGGTAACAGTTGAACCAAGTAATAGTTCTAGCTTGGAGTATGAATTTGTGCCAATTCCTTAATCCTGATACTAATTTCATTTATGCCTGCTACCGATGATGATGGAGAGATGGGGAGATGGGGAGATGGGGGGATAGGGAGATAGGGAGATAGGGAGATTATTAATCTGTAGCAATATTTTTGAAAATTGGTAAGCTGATGTGCATTTAAATTGGTTATTTCCCGTTCCCTGTTCCCAGATCCCCTGTGTGGCACAGGCATCTTGGTTTGGTGGAACGGGCATCTTGGTGGAACGAGCATCTTGGTGGAATGGGCATCTTGGTGGAATGGGCATCTTGGTGGAATGGGCATCTTGGTGGAATGGGCATCTTGCCCGTTTCTGCTCTTTTCAGATGGACTGTCCCAACACTGGCTACCGAGAAAATGAGGGCGAGCCTTTTGGTGGTGCGTTACGGGGCGGACTATCGCAAGGCTGACTACGAGGCGAAAAATAAGGGCAAGTCCGCCCCTAACGCACCCTACGCACTACTTCCTAGCTCCCAATGGGAGTATTTTATAACTTGGAAAAATAGGAAAGTCCTTCCCAAGCAACTATCATCAATAGGTAGCGACTTGCTAAATATTTTTCGGAGCTATTCATTTTTCAGGGTCCATCCCATAAGTGATAATTTTATCAAATGTTTTTTTCATGAAAACCTGACTATTCAAGACCGAACTGTAGTTCTTTTCAATAATGCTTGTATCTGGTAGGCGCTCCAGGAAACGATAACGACGGTGTGGAACTCGCTCCAAACAGAATGGCTCGTTTGATCGTGCATTGTAGTGACAAGTTAGAGTTGTTCGGGGTAAATCGGTTTGGTTATATCCTGAGCAATGTATCGTATTCGCATGTATAAATAGTGCATCACCAGGTTCCAGCTCACAGTAGATAATACCTAGTCTGTCTATAATTGTGTCCATCCATTCTGAATCTATACGTAGAGCCCCACCTCCACCATCAAAAACTTTATGATCCAGGCGACCCATTAAGTGGGATTTTTTGATGACCTGAAGACATCCATTTTCTTTAGTATTCTTGTCAATAGCCACCGTGGAAGTTACAAAATCTGGGTATAAACAACCATCGTTATACCAGCCTCCATAGCCCTGATGCCATTCAATCCAGGCTTGGGTATGTGGATTTTTCACTGTTATTTTTGAGTGCCAATGATAACACTCTAATCCTCCTAAAAGTACCTCGACTGCATTTACCATCCGAACTGTACGAGGAATAACACTGAGTAGAGAGTCTCCTAACTCTATCCAAGCTAGTTGTTGATTCAAGTGACCATGGCTATCCACCCATGTTGTACCATGATTATCTACATATTGTGTCCATATTCCACTCAACTCAGAATCGGGTTGCAAAGCCTGCTTTATCGGTGCAACTTCTTCAGGGTCAAAGAAATTAGGGACAATGAGAAATCCTTCATCATGGTATTGTGCAATTTGCTCCTTTGAGAGGGGACGGGTGGTGCAAATCTTTTCCTTGTTTGTTTCCACGTTGCTGTTATTGATCATGTTTTCCTTTCCTCTATAGACTTATGAAAGTGTTTGTTGCTGTAACTGTAAGTAGGACAATAAATTATTGTAATTTACTCCAAATTTATAGTCAACCACCGGTCATTAAATTGATGAATTTTCCATGAGGTACAGGTGTTTAACAATCTCAAAGTTATGCCTGGCGCTGATGTAATCCCAAGCAATAGTAGCCCATCTAAGATGTCTCTGTCCCGAGAGCGGATCGTAAGCTGTTCGTCCGTGAATTATCCTAAAGTTCTGCGCTAGTAAACAGTCTCCAGGTTCAAGGCGGAAGCGGTATTCGTAAATTGGATTTTTTAAGTAACTACAAAAAGCTGAATAGGCTTCATAAAAAGCTTCTAGATCATCGAAAGGTAGATTCCAAGTAGAGGTCTTGCGACTAAAGTAGATTCCACCAACTTTACCCTCCCAGTCTAGTTCTATAATCGGGGTTTTGCGGGAGAAAAAATATCCTCGCATTGGGTCAAAATCCTGAAACTGCAAGGGGGTTTTTGCCAAAATCTGAAAGTAGTCTGGATGATTCTGGTGAAAATCTTTAGCAATACGAAAGCCATCAACAAGTAACGATTCGCCGCCAGAAGCATTGTTATCTACACAATATAAAACCTGTACTAGACGCGGCTCGTGGACGTGGCATCGATCAGTGTGAAGTCGCAACCGATGACCTGTAGGTGATTGACCTAGATCTGTGCTGTTTGGAATTGCCTTTAATTCCGTGAATCGTCCGTATTCTGTTTGGTGAATCGGTCCAATGGATGAGATGAAAGTATCTAAATCGTCAGCAGCGATATTCTTGAGTACGGTAAAACCCAATGGGAAAAGCTGACTCATCCAGATATCTTGACTACAGGAATGAATATCGTACTTTTTGGGTGGGTGAGTATCTAACCAAGCCCGATCCCATAGAATTTTCTGCTCTTCGGGCTGCTGAGGCGAGGGATCGTAAGCACGATTCAGCAACCAGGAAACAGGGAATATACTCCGATGAGGAGGTTCTTCTTTCCAAGTAATCTCGATCGCTCCATCCTTTTCCTCTACAGATAAAGGTTCTGGGGGTGAGGGGTGATCGCTGAGATCGAATAACCCCTGGAAAGAAGTTGGATGCCGACAATCGGGACATAAGCAATTTTGCCGCAACCAGATATAGTGGAAGCGTTTGCCTCCGACTGTTAAAAAGTTCTCTTTTATGATTACATTGCTTGTCATCAAGACCTCCTGATTATTTGTTGTTGCAATGGTGTGTAATATTTACAACCAGTATAAAATTTTATTTATTCTCCAATTTCTGACATTCCTCTAGCAAGATTTCCATCAGTTTTGGCGGCAGACGCTGATAGGATAAATCCAGTTGGTGGTATTGTATCCACAACTTTTGATATTCGCTCCTATCTAGACGGGCTTTTTTAGAATAGCAGTTAATCGCCTCTCCAGTAAATCCCCGTTCAACACATTTTTCTAAAGCAAGTTTCGTTTCTTCGATTTCGCCCACACATTCAAAAGCATTATGAGCTTCTAGCCCCATCAACTGACGATAATAAAGCTGTAAATCTGGGCGATCAAAAAGATTTTCCTTGCCTAAGAGGTGTTGAACCTCATTTGCCTGCTCTGGAGTAACATAAGCCATATAAGATAAATAAACATAGGCACATTTAGGGCAGGATTTACACCAAGGAGGATTGGTGTTACATGAATAAACTAATTTGAGATCTTCTTCTCTAACTTTTTGAGATAATAACCGATAAACTAAGGGATCTGACATGGGTTTTAGTAAACTAAAAATTGTTAGATTACTAATAAACTCTTGTTGAATATATTCTTCATAAAAAATTTCACATTCAGTGCTTTTACACCAGGCGTGATTAATAACTTGATTATCTACCTTAACCTGTTCGCTGTCAGCACTTTTTTCATTTCCATAACAAAGTTGGGTATATTTCTCCTGAAGGATTATGGGAAGAATACCAAATATACCATAAGCGAGGGGTAAGTCTTCATAGTTTCTAATTTCAGAAACCTCTACACCTTCTACCCCATGAAGTTTAGCTGCTGGAGAATTGAGGAATGACTCGATAATATACTGACGATGAATTTTGGGTGGCGGATTTTGGAGTTTGTAAAGATGTTGTTCGTGCAGTTCAAATAACTCTTCAGGATTAGCATGGGTGTGTAGGTTAATACTGAAACTATCAAAAGGAACACTATTATCGTCCAACAAACGTGCCATTAGTAGACTATCTTTACCACCACCATTACAAAGAAGCAAGGGAGTGCTTCCTGGAACTAGAGTTACCGCTTCTCTTTTCATGGTGGTAACATCTTGATGAATAATTTCGGCTCCTTGATAATCTAAATTACCCGTTTCATACCGCCACTGCCCTAAACATTGTTCAACACTTACTTCCCATAGTTTTTGTAGATTATTTGTCCAATATTTGCCATATTTTCCTAAATCCAGATGAGTCGGTTTTAAACTTAATATTTTTAAACCATGAAATAACAAAATATGGAAATAAATTTTTTCCATGTATTCCTGACTATAGTCAGACTCAAGCTGATGAAAGTCAACTGTTGAATACCAGAGAGTAGTTGTAAAAGTTATTTCATCATATTGATAAAGTAATGTAAGGTTGTGTTTGGAGCGAGTACAATCTAAAAGTTTTAAAGTGATATTCATTTAATGCTCTAAATTTACCTCTTTTTTATGTTAACTATAGAATGAGTTATTTACTCAGGGGTTATAACCACTTTTCCAAAAAATGTTTTAGTCTGAAAAAATTGCTGAGCCTCCTTAATTGCAGAAAGTTTAAAAACTTTAGCAATCAAAGGTTTTAAAAGACCTTCTTCAAGATATCCAACCAATTGCTGGAACACATCAGGTTCAAGCCGCGTTGCTCCAATCATCTCTAAATCTTTGTAAATCAAATCCCGCAAATCTAGAGTAACCATTGGATTTCCAATTGCACCACAAGAAACATATCTTCCTCTGGGTTGAAGCGCTTTAATCATCAAATTAAAATAATCTCCTCCCACCACATCTAGAGCAACAGTAATTAGATGTTGCTCTAAATTAGAGGCTAATTGCTCATCTCGTCGATAGACATAATCAGCACCTAACTCCTCTGCAAAATGCTCTTTATTCGCGCCAACAATGGCAATAACTTTGGCTCCTCTAATTTTGCTTAATTGAATCAATGCACTCCCTACACCACCGGAAGCCCCCATAATCAATACCGTGTCTGCTGCTGAAATTCTTCCCTTGGTTACCATATTTTCTGCTGTGGAATAAGAACAGGGAAATGTAGCCAATTCAATATCGGAAAGTGGAGACTTAATCGGATAAACATTGGTGGCTGGAATCACTGCATATTCGGCAAATCCCCCATCTAATTCACTGCCAACATATTGATAGTCATCTAACGTTTCATCACGAATCCAACTGTCAACCATAACCCGTTGATGAAGGAGTTGCGGTTCTACATCGGAACCCATTTCCACAACTTTACCAACAATGTCAGCACCTTGAATCCGAGGGAATTCTATACCACTTTGCGCCCAGCAAGAGGAGTGATTCGGGTCATTGTGTTTGGTGTCTCGCAGAATATCTTGAAAATTATCCTCCGCAGCATACCAGCCAGTACGAGTATTTATATCTGTATTATTAACAGAACAAGCTCCCACTTTAATTAACACTTCTCCCTGTTTCGGTACTGGTTTAGGGACTTGGGTATAGACCAGTTTTTCTGGCCCTCCAAATCCGGTAAGAATCACAGCATTCATTAACTCTGTCATGGCTGCTCGCTCAAGTCATCCTCGTTAATAGTACAGTAATAAGCTCGAACTTCCTTCAAAATCTATCCCAGGGTATACTTGCTATACTCTTTGAGATAAACGGCGATACTACTGTTGATCTCAACTCCCCAATCTCATACTCAAATCCAACCAACTAGACCGAGTAATGGGAGCACTGCTGGAGATGTAATCTACTCCTGTTTCGGCCACTGCACGAATCGTCTTTAAGGTCACATTACCCGATGCCTCAATTTTAATGTTGTTGTTGCGTACGCGAATTAGCTTAACTGCTACCTCCATCTGCTCAACTGGCATATTATCCAACATGATAATATCAGCATGGTGGGCGATCGCCTCTTCTACTTCCGCGAGGGTTGTTGTCTCTACTTCTATGGTCATAGGATAGGGAATAGTCTTACGAATTCGAGCGATCGCTTCCCCAATTCCCCCAGCCGCTTGAATATGATTATCCTTAATCATCACCCCATCATCCAAGCCCATGCGATGGTTAATAGCTCCTCCCACTTGAGTTGCATATTTTTCCAATAGTCTTAAGCCTGGAGTAGTTTTGCGAGTATCCACCAACTGGGCGGGCAAATCAGCAATTTTTTCGGCATACTGACGGGTTAGGGTAGCAATGCCACTCAGACTCATAGTTAGATTTAAAGCTACCCTCTCTCCCATCAACAAAGCATCAAATGGTCCGTGAAAACGAGCGATAGCCTGCCCTGGCTGACAACTTTCTCCCTCTGCTACTAGGGGGATAAAGCTGACCTGTTCATTTAATAAATAGAACACCCGCGCTGCAATTGGCAATCCCGCGATTACACCTGCTTCCTTAGCGATCCATTGTCCGTTTCCAGAACTAGCTTCTTGAGTGAACAAAGCTTGGGTGGTGCGATCGCCTCTACCAATATCTTCTTTGAGCCATTGATGCAGTAGAGAGTCTAACACTATTGGGGGAGGTAATATTGCCATAACTCTTAACCAATTTAATTTCCTATGCAGCAATTAGACTAATATTTATACTTCGTAGCTCCCAATGGGAATATTTCCTATCTTCTTGCCAAAAAAGGATAAGGAAATACTCCTCAGTTAAGAGTTTAGCAAAAATGCAGTTAAGGGAATAGATAAAGGTAATAGCAGTGCCTCCAGCATTTTTGGAGTTGCTACTTTTAGCTTACTATTGCCTCTGTTACATTAATCTTCTTAAGAAGATGGCACTCCCATCTGTCGTTGCCATTTTTCTTGAATTTTATCGTAATTGCTGTAATAGTCGTCTGGCTCGAATCCTGGCATGGGTTCATAGACATCTATTTCCTGCCACAGAGGCTGCAAGGACTCCAGAGATTCTAGAGATTGCTGGACGATTTTTTCTGGCTTGAGCCAATATTTTTTATCTTCAGCTGTTGCATTGGGTCGCAATTTGTTTTCATTACCTGTGTCTGTAGTACTCACATTGATAAACCGTCCCCTGATTAGTCCTTGCCAGTCTTCTGACTGAGCTAGGTCTTGGATATAGCTCCGTAAGGTATCTTTGGCGTAAGTATAAGAGCGCCAGAAAGGGATCTTATATTTATCCGTAACAGAACCGAAACCACAAAGAGCAAGGGTCGTCTGGCGATTGCATTGATGCTCTTGGTTAAGTTTTTCGACAAGTGGCTGGGCTACGTTGACAAAGGTATGGTAGTTTGATGAGAATACTTCATCATCAATTCCCTTGTCATCGCAGTCTGCCTCGGGAGTTTCTGTCTCGATTTCATATTTGAATTTGCCTACGCCATGGATAAGGATCACATCAGAAACTTCCGAAAGGTCGAGATTAGTGATGGCTTGCTCTGCGGCTTGGCTATCGAGAAGATCGAATTGGCAATGCAGGGCATCCGTTTCCATAGGGGATCTAGAAATGGCTACGCAAGTGGTATTTTCTTGCTGTATAAAGTGTTCAACAAAACTATTACCCAGAGCGCCGCTTGCACCTGTAACAATTGTTAGTCTAGATTTCATGATTTTTATTAAAAAGGTAAATTTTACTTGATTTTGAAATTGGGATTGGGCGTTGCTTAATAATGGAATGATTTTAAGAGTGAGGTTTAATGGGCTTTTGCTATGTAATAGGCTTTTGCTATGTAATGGGCATCTTGCTGTGTAATGGGCATCTGGCGTGGAACTGGCATCTTGCCAGTTTCAATATATTTTCCGGCGGGCAGGATGCCCACCCCACTCATATTAATTCCTTGATTCAGCAATGCCTGGAATTGGTCACATCAAAATTGTAGAAGCAATGAACGCTCCACGCTCTGCCATGGTGTATAAACCAACATGATGAGCGATTTCCTGGGGATGAATTGCCGTCTTTGGCAAACCCTGCTGGGCTGCCATCTGTGCCGAGAGGTCGAAGGTGGAACAACCTTCGGTATAGACGGCAATATCTGTTAACGTTGGTACCATATCATGATTGCGTGCTGATAGCATAGTAACCACGAAGTCCATTACACAAATATCTGTGCAGATGCCCACAACTACTAAGGCTTCTAGCTTGTGCTGGTTTATCCAGCGAATTAAACTATTGTTGCCAGTATCTACATCAATGGAACCAATAAAACCATTGATGCAGTCTTTTTTAATTAAGGTGGCGTGGGGATGAGTTTCTAGCCATTCCAGTTCAGGAACCAGCTTTTCTTCCCCAGACCCTTTCTCGCAATGAGGAGGATAGGGAGGTTCTGGTTTCCCTGGTTCGTGGGTATCTAGGAAAGCTAAGACTGGCCAACCTTTGGCTGTGAAAGCTTTGGCTAAGCGATCGCTTTCTGATACCATGGTGGCTATTTGCTGATTTGGTTCTGTTGGAGCCAAAGGACCAAAACCAACAGTGCAAAAGCCATTGACCACATCCACAACGATCAAACCGGTGGCGCGATCGCCAATAGTATAGGGCTGAGGGTCAATGGGTAAGGCCGCTTCAATTGCTGCTAAGGTGGCATCGGGAGTGGTTAAAGCAGTTACCATCAAAACCTCCTGGTTATTTTTGGTATGGACAATTAAAAAAGCTCAGTTATCATTTCTTATCCTACTGCGAAGTCAGTAAATTTCCTGAGGTAAGGGGCATGATAGGCCAGAACAATATCTTGGTGAGGCACACCGCGTTCAACTAAGACGTTGGCAATTCCAACTTCTGTACCATCATTTTGAATCCAAATCTTATTATCTTTAAGGTCAATGTGGATTGTGGCACCATAAATACGGCGACGATTACTCCATCCGGCATGGACAAGCTGGTAGCGGTCTCTTTCGGTATCAAAGATTAATTCCACTTCTACTTCACCATAAGCGGGTTTGTGGCTGCTGTATTCGGTTATAATTTCTTTGACGAGTTGCCGATATTGCTCTAGCTTTGCCATTGAACAATTTCCTCCTTAGTTGGCTCGAATACCATCAATTTTATTTGATACTCTTGGGTAATAAGTTGAACGAAGCGACGGGCAAAGAAGGTCTCGTGAATTTCAAGAGGAATAGCTAAATACAATAATCTATCTGGATCTTCTGCTTTGAGGGCAAAGCGATAATTAAGGAATTGTCCCAAAACCGTATGGAATTCAGACTCACTTTATGCAACTGCAAACCCTGTGTGCTTCCTCACTCCGGGTGATTTGAAACCTAACACAATACGCTCTTTGGGAATTCCTGCTTCTAGGAGTTCCCCAGCGATGCCATCCTCTGTCCCATTAATAGCAAAATTTTAGTTCAGCGATCGCAATACCTTCTTCCCCTGCTACTGAATAGAGTAAGTATGTTTTCTCTCCTTCGGTGTAGATAGCTGGATCGTGGAGTTCTCGCACCGGTTCTTCTGCAATACCAACTTCCGAAGAAACAATAGGTAAAGCAACTCCTTCATAATCCATTTCTGGTTCGAGAACTGTAACTGATTCTGAAAAAATCCACTTGTCCCAATCCTTGGTTAAATCCACGTAGCTCATTAAAATACGTTCGGGAGCATCACCATATCTGGAGTAGAATAGGAGCAACCAGTCACCTTTTACCAATACAGCACCGTGTCGTAGATTAGGTATAAAGTCTTGTCCTGGCTCAAACGCCGTCACACCATCTTTCGAGCGCAGTGAAATGCCAGCTATGGGACGATTATTCATCACTGTACCATACCAGTTGTTGGCAATAGCATAGTGGAATTCATTGTGCTGGAAAACTCGAAAATAGTATGGTCCAAGTATCTCTGGCAAAGCAGTAAAATGTAGACCATCTTCAGATTTTGCCAGCATTGTCACCTGATCGTACTTATCTCTCCCCTGATAGTCGCCATGAAAGTACATCCGTATTTCTTTGGCTTCATTGTCAACATGGACATCTGGAGAAGCAATATGATCCAAGCAAGTTGTTTCGTCCAAGTGTAGGGTTCCCTGCTCATATATCTTCCACTCTCCTTCTAGAGAGTCGGCATAAGCAAGACGAATATATTTACCCAAGTGATGAGCAAAATAAAGATAATAGCGTCCTAGGGGATTTTCAATCCACTCAGGAACACGAATCAGGGATGGGCCATTAATATTAGTACCACGATCGCCTTCTAATCCTGGCATTCCCTGCTTAATAATTGGATTTATTGGGAAGCGTACAGCTTTAATTGGGAATTTCATATATCTTTGCAGGGGTTTTCAATGATCATTGGCAGTTATTCCGCAACCACATACAGCGGTTTGCAATTCAATTAGGTACAAAGTTCTGGGTTTTTAGGGAGCAGGGAGCTTCGGAGCAGGGAGCAGGTAAGAGAGAATAGGAAAAAAATTCAGTGTACTTAATAGTTATGCAAAGCGCCGTATAGTAAAAACGGTTGCCATAAACTGTTATAAAACGTTTGTTTGGTATGAGTTTGATATCTAATTTTTGATATCGCCTTCTAATTTTACCATTCCCCAGTTAATCATTGGATTTCTTGGAATATTACAGCTTGAATTGTAAATTTAATATAGCGTTTCTAGGACTCATGAGGTACACAGAATTGTTTGACTATTGGCTCTTGCCTCTTCTCTCTTACCTGCTCCGTTCGCGTAGCGTGGCCTACGGCCTCAGTCCCTGCTCCCTGCTCCCTCCTTAGGTGCGCTTTCCGCATTAAGAATTAAATTCGCCACGGGTCGCACCTCAGAAATTTGTACCTCACAAGTCGTAGAATTGCTATAGTTGCTATAATGTTAATTAATTTCAAGATCAATTTTCAGCAATACGAATTCGATATTCGTAAAGCTTTTCGTAATAAGGCAAACAAAATTCATAAGCATTTTGTAAGTGTTTATTATCTTCTACTGACACATAATTATCTCTTTTTTGTTCCTTAAAGCCAGTACTAAACATGGCGTTAAGTACCCAAGACCCCCCTTCCCAATGGGTAAGTTCAGGGCGGAATTTTGGTTCCCATTCTAGGGCTTCTTTAATAAACGGTATACCCACAGCATCGCAGTAGGCTTTAACGGTTGCTTCGGGCTTTTGTACCAAATCGTCCGAATCAATTACCACTGGAGTTTTACCGTTGAATTCCTTAGCCATTTCAAAGAGTTTGTATAGTTCGGCATAACCCGTTTCTTCTAACGTAAAATCAGGCCATTTATCGTAAAGTGATGGTAGCGTTTTATTGGGATGACGCACCAGAAAAGTATTTTCAAATATAGACAAAAATTCTCGATCAGCTAAGTAGAACGTAAAATGAGACATGTCTTTGATGAAAACTGCTTTGGAATCTGCTTCTTGTCGTAGTTTTTGCCAGATTTTTTGGTGATTATATTCAGGGTTAAGTTCTAGATCTGGATAACGACTGGCACCGCGACGCTCTGGGGAATTGTAATAGGATAAGCCAAAAGGTTCATGAAAAACCAAAAAATCACCTCTTTGGCGCATCATATTTTCAAAGGCAGTGGAGGTGGAGCGAGGTGTCGCCCATAAAGCTAATATTTTTCTCATGGTTTTTCTATTTGTTGGTAATTTTATAAAACACAAGGGAACAGGGAACAGGGAGTAGGGAGCAGGGAGCTTCGGAAAAGGAAAAGAAATTGGGCTCTTCCATTCATAGGGGGTGATGCACCGCCCGTGGGTAGCTTTCCAGACAAGTCCTAAGGGTTTGAGCTAGAACTCCAACATTGGGTTCTCGCATCATCGTGAAATGGTTGCCTGGAATCTTGTGAATTGTCACAGGTTGAGCAGAAATCTCTCCCCAGCCCCAAGTTGGGTCTTCCAGTATTGTTGTTTCACCGAGGGTAGCCTCAAAGACTTCTGTTTCCATAGCTCGGAAGAAAGTAATTGCAGTTGGGTAACTCTCCTGTGGAATATAGTCAACATCAGCTTGAACGTTAGCTTTGTAAATTTGAAAAATGCGTTTTAGTTCACCTTGGCTTAAATTCAAACCACCTATGGTCAATCTTTCCAGAAGGTAATCTAACTTGCGGTCTTCTCCAATAGATTGAAGTGTTTCAGGATCAACTTTGACCGCTTCTCCCAAAGAACCTTGATAGAAACTGCTTAGATCGTCGATCAGTTTGCTATTGTCCCACTCAGCAAAATCTTGATATTTTTGCAGATTTGTCCCTAAACCATCCATAATGGCAAGTAAAGCCACCTCCTGTCCCTGATTTTTTAACTGTTGAGCCATCTCAAAAACCACCTTTCCTCCTGCTGAATGACCGCCCAGAAAGTATGGCCCTTCAGGCTGAACGGCTTGTAAGGCTTGGATGTGGTGGGCTGCTATGTCTTCCATCCGGGTTAATGGCTTTTCCCCCTCATCTAAACCAAGCGATCGCAAGCCGTATAAAGGTTGCTCTGAATCTAGGTGTTGTGCCAAGGGATAGATATCGAAAACATTTCCCAAGACTCCGGGGACAAAGAACAGAGGAGGTTTTGAACCATTTGGCTGAATCGATACTAAGGTAGAGTGGTAAGAGTCATCCTCAACTATACCTTGTTTGATGGAGCCATTGCTTAAACTTTTTGAGTCCTCCAAGTGAGCAACTTCTCTCACCAAATAACTAGTCAACGCTTCTGGTGTGGGATAGTCAAAGAGTAAAGTAGAAGGCACAGACAAACCCAGACTCAATTGAAGAGCATTTCTCAACTCAATAGACATCAAAGAATCTAATCCTAAGTCTATGAGTTTTTGCTCTAATGTTATTCGCTCAGGAGAAATTCCCAGTACCCTAGCTACCTGCGCCCGGACGTGAGTAACCAATAATCCCTGACGCTCTCCCACAGGAGCTGTCTCCAATTGCTTGCGGAAGGTAACTGGTGTAGATGATACTTGATTTTGGGAATTATTTTGTTGTTTTACAGATTTAAGCTTGACCCATCGATCGATACGAGTTTGTAAATCTCCACTGGAAACAAGAATTTGATTGAGTTCTTGAGTGGATAAAACCCTTTCAAAGGCTTGGATACCCTCTTCTGGAGTTATGGCAAATTCAGCCAGCCCTGCTGCAATCTCATAATTTTGATCTTGTTTCTCGAATTCCCAAGTCTCCCAGTTCACACTCAGCCAAGGAACGGAATTACTTCGGTTCTGCTGGTGAACGAAAACATCCATAAACAGATTGGCTGCCGAGTAAGCAACGTCCCCCAAACCTCCCAGTACTGATGCTATGGAGGACATTAAGATGCAAAAGTCAAGGTTTTTGTTGTGCAAAACCTTTGATAAAACTATGGTTCCCTGTACTTTTCCTTGAAAGTGCTGCCAAATATCAGTTTTAGTTATCTCCTTGATGGAACACAATGCCTTGTCTCCAGTAAACATAACACTGTGGATGACTCCATTGATGTTACCAAACCGAGCCTCTGCTTGTGCGATCGCTTCTTCCATTTGTTGTCCATCGGCTACATCAGCACTGAGTACCATCACCTCCGCTCCCATAGCCTCCATAGCCTGCAATTTCTGAATTTTGCGACTAATCCGATCCTCTGCATTGTGAGTAGCTAGCCATTGAGACCAATCATCCCTGGCAGGAAACTGCGAACGCCCTATTAGGATTAGTTTGGCCCGTACAGTTTTTGCCAAGTGTAACCCTAGGGACATACCAATCGCCCCTAGTCCACCGATAATCAGATAAACCCCTTCTTCTGTCAGAGGTAATGTCCCTGCTTCCGGTTTTTCTAATCCCATGGGTTCAAACTTTTGCACCCAGCGATGTTTACCCCGGTAAGCGATGGTTAAATCTTCCGACTGTGCTTTAATTTCCCCCAGTAGTTGGGTAACAAGTTTTTCCTGGTTTTGCTTTTGGGATGGCGGAAGAACAAGATCGATACTGCGACAGTTTATATTTGGATATTCTTGTCCAATAACTTTACAGGCTGCCAGCAATGTTGCTTTCTCTGGAGATAATACTTCCTCTCCGCTCACTTCCTGCAGGTTGTTTGATACAATTGTAAGTTGGAGTGGATCAATAAAATTCAGTTTTTCAAGGGCTTGGACAAGAAATATCAGGCTGTATAAACCCAAATCCTGAGATGCTTCAAAAGATTCTATTCCTAATTCTGTGTGGTTATTTGGGGTGACACTCCACAGATGAATAATGCTACTGGGGTTTTTATTCAGTTGTTTCAGTTCTTGGAGTAGGGTATGGTAGTCATCAGCTTGGGTCGGATTAATGGTGTAGACGCGATCGCTTTGCTTAGCAAACTCCGAACCGTGACTCACCCTTACAACGTCACTCCCCTGTATTGCCAGTTTTTCTGCGAGTTTTTCTCCGAGTCCGCACTCATCGATAAATACTAGAGTGTCAGACTCAAGCAGCTTTTCACCTGGTTGATAAGCGGGGGTAATAGACCGTTTCCAAGATGGAATATAAAACCAGTCAGCAATATCCGGCTTTTTACCTATATCTTTTGGTGCGATCGCTTTTAGCCCTGGCGCTACCGCGCCAATCGCTCCTGGGGATGTTGAAGGGGCAGTTATTCCCATTAAACTATCCTCTGGACTCACCCAATAACGTTGCCTTTGAAAAGGATAAGTCGGTAAGGGAATGCGGTGACGAGCAAAGTCTTGGTCAAAACCGAGCCAATTGACTGGCACACCATGCAAATATAGTTCTGCCAAACTGGTTAATATTTGTTGCCAATCTTCTTGTCCAGGACGCAGACTAGGTAACCATAACCCTTGATGTTCTGGGAGACACTGACGACCCATTCCTAATAAAATTGGTTTGGCTCCAATCTCTACCAATACATCTATCCCTTGCTGTGCAATGGTTGACATACTAGCCATAAATTGCACAGGCTGCCGGAGATGATCGCACCAATATTTGCTAGTGGTTATTTCTTCTGTGGCTAGTTCTCCGGTAACATTACTGATTAGTTTTAACTGTGGTAGATTAAACCGCACCTGTGCCACCACCTGCTCAAATTCTCCCAATATCGGTTCCATCAAAGGAGAGTGGAAAGCATGGGAAACAGTTAATTTCTTGGTTTTGACTCCCTTTGCGGCAAGATTGCGCTCAATGGTGTTAATCGCGGCTCTTTCTCCCGAAATTACCACACTCTGGGGTCCATTAATCGCAGCAACAGACACATCCCGGCCATAGGGTTTAATTGCTTCTGCTGCTTCTGCAACTGAAGCTAACAACGCTAGCATTTCTCCGTCTTGGGGTAAGGATTGCATCAACCTACCCCGTTGGGCAATTAGTTTCAGTCCGTCTTCTAGGCTAAAAACCCCAGCAACACAAGCCGCCACATACTCCCCAATGCTATGACCCATTACTACATCCGGTTCGATACCCCAGGATTTCCACAACCCGGCCAGGGCATATTCAATGGCAAAGATGGCAGGTTGGGTATAGCTTGTTTGGTGAATGGGTGAGTCAGGTTCTGTTCCCTGTTCCCTGTTATCTAAATCCGGGTAGAGAACTTCTAACAAGGGAATATCTAAGTAGGAACGGAGGATGCGATCGCATTCGTCTAAAGTTTTGCGGAAAGTGGGCTGAGTTTCGTAGAGTTGACGACCCATACCAATATACTGAGAACCTTGTCCGGTAAACACAAAGGCAATCTGCTTGGTAGAGTCTGCTTTGAGGGAGTGAATTGTTGGGGGTTCGGAACTATCGTTGATATCAACAGGCTTTCCAAACCTTTGCAACTGCTCGAGAAGGTCTTGAGTGGAGCCAGCAATAACAGCCAAACGATGGTTAAAATGCTGACGTCCACCATTGGCAGTAAAACAGATATCACCAATCTCTGCCTTTGGATCGGACTCCAGATAAGTTATATAATTCTGTACCGACTCTGCCACAGCCTGCTCTGTTTGCCCTGATAGAGTCAAAATATGCAGAGAACGTTCACTTTTGACTTTTGCATCACCCCCGTCGATCCCCCTCCCGTCCCCCTTAGCAAGGGGGACGCCATGGGATGCTTCGCTTATGCCCCCCTTATTAAGGCCATGGGATGCTTCGTTTATGTCCCCCTTATTAAGGGGGAAGCCATGGGATGCTTCGCTTATGCCCCCCTTATTAAGGGGGGTTAGGGGGGATCCACTTTCAACTTGTTTCGGGGCTTCCTCTAGAACAACATGGACATTGGTTCCGCCCATACCGAAAGAACTGACTCCAGCACGAAGAGGCGTGACCTTTGGTTCCCATGGGGTGAGGGCTGTATTAACGTAAAAGGGACTATTGGGGAAATCTATGTTGGGATTGGGTTCTTTAAAGTGCAAGCTTGGCGGGATGGCTTTATTGTGGAGTGCCAGCACTGTTTTAATTAGACCTGCTATCCCTGCTGTGACATCGAGATGCCCGATATTAGTTTTAACCGATCCAATCGCGCAAAAATTATTGTCTTGGCTGTTCGTACTTTGTCGAAACGCTTTTGTCAGTGCTGCAATCTCAATTGGATCTCCCAGGGGTGTCCCAGTTCCATGGGTTTCCACATAACTCACCGTCCTAGGATCTATGTTAGCCATAGCCAGTGCTTCGGAAATGGCTGCTATCTGTCCTTCTATACTAGGAGCTGTGTAGCTAACTTTAACCGCCCCATCATTATTAATTGCTGACCCTTTGATGGTGGCATATACATGGTCTCCATCAGCGATCGCTTCCTCTAATCGCTTCAATACAACTATGCCAACTCCACTACCAAATAAAGTTCCTTGACCTTCAGCATCAAAAGCACGACAGTGACCATCGGGAGACAACATCATGCCTTCTTGGTATAAATAACCAGTCTTTTGAGGAACGAAGATCGAAACCCCCCCAGCTAGTGCTAAGTCAGATTCACCACTGCGTAAACTCTGACAAGCTAAGTGAACCGCAACTAGTGAGGTGGAACAGGCAGTTTGAACATTAAGACTAGGCCCTTTTAGGTTCAATTTGTAGGAGACCCGCATGGGTAAGTAATCTCCCCCATTGCCTAGGTCGGTATGGACATCTTTAGTGCCCCTAAATAGACAATGGGTAAGCAAAGGACTTGTCCGAGAAGATCCTAAGCTATGAGATATATTGTTAATTAGATAGGTGCTGGGACTCGAACCCCCATAAACTCCCACCGCACCTGGATAATTTCCAGGATTATAGCCAGCATTTTCCAGTGCTTCCCAAGCACATTCCAGGAAAAGCCGATGTTGGGGGTCCATTAGTTCAGCTTCTTTATCGCTGTAGCCGAAGAACTCAGCATCAAATAGGTCAATATCTGGCAAGATAGGACTGGCTTTAACATAATTGGGGTGTTCGATCCAGTTTGGATCTTCTAGCTCAATTTCGCGATCGCTAAAGAAAGAAATTGATTCTACCCCATCTCGTAAATTGTTCCAGAAAGCATCGGTATTGTTTGCCCCAGGAAACCGACAAGACATACCAACTATGGCGATATCAGACCCATGCCCGATGGATTTCTTTCTTTTATGGTACTGTTTAGCGGCTGTTTTTCCTCCCTTATCTTGCTCCAAGTGTTGAGCTAGAGTAGCGATGGTTGGGTGTTCAAACAGTGTTGTTACAGGTAGATGAATTGCAAAGATTTTGCTCAGGTTTTTGTGAACCCGGATCAGCAGTAAAGAATTACCACCTAAATCAAAGAAATTATCATTAATTCCTACTTCTTCTAACTGAAGTACTTCTTGCCAAATCTGAGCAATACGTTTCTCTGTATCCGATTGGGATTTGACTAAAGGTACTGCTAATTCTGGGCGAGAATGGTCTAGACTTGGTAGTTGGCGACGATCCAACTTACCCATCGGTGTCATGGGAATTTTATCAATTACCACAAACACCGATGGAATCATATGAGGAGGTAAATGGTCTTGTAAATGATGACGTAACCTTAATTTTATCTGCCTAATCTCCTGGGCTTCAGTGCTTTGTTTCTGAGGTACGAAATAGGCGATCAGTTTCTTTTCTGCTTCTTCTTTGCCTTGAATAATAACTACACAGCTTTTTATTTCAGGATGTTCTAATAAGGTGTTTTCAATCCCAGCTAAAGATACATTATATCCCCGCAGATTGACCATATAATTACAACGACCCCTAATTTCTAGTTTGCCGTTGGGTAAAATAGCTGCTAAATCTCCTGTTCTAAAAAAGCGATTGCCGTTAATGTCAACAAAACTGTCAGCAGTCAGCTTGGGTTTATTCAAATATTCTCGAAACATACAGGGACTACGGATATACATCTCCCCTTCATTTCCTGGAGTAACTTGCTGCCCATTCTCATCCAATAAAATAATTTCATCGTCCTCAAAAGGAATCCCAACAGCACAGAATCCTGATGGTAAATCTTCGCTTTCTCGCAGGTTATCAATAGCAACGGTAAAACATTCATTTATCCCATAATAATTGAATAAGCGAGCAGATGGGAGTCTATCTATCAATTGATATTTTAGTTGTTGTGTTAGTGCTTCTCCGGTTACCCAAGCAACTTCCAACCCTGATAATTGTGCAGTAATAGTTTCGATTTCAACTGTATTCAAAATACTTTGTATTAAGGAAGGAGATATGGTGATTTCCTTGATTTTATTTTGAGATATGAAGTCTAAAAATAGCTGATGATCGTAAATTATTTCATCAGGAACAATATATATAGTTGCACCTTTAATCCAAGGTCTATATATTTCCCATTGAAATAATACATATGCTATAGGATATCCTGATTTACTGAGACTTACTTGCTCTCGCCTCAATTCCCCAGTAACAATTGCCTGATGGGTTAATATTACGCCTTTTGGTTCTCCTGTACTTCCCGATGTGTAGATAATATTGGCTATATTTTTAGGGTCTATGGATGGTAATTTTTGTTCTGGGTTTAGGGGAAAGTTCCAGTTATCTTCTCTATCTATAGGTAAAATTTGTAGAGGGTTTTTACTACTTAATCTTTGGTAATATTGGCTCTTGCTAATAATTAAACTAGGTTTAGCATCTGCCACTATTTTGGCAAGCAAAGCATCAGGATATTTTAATTCTAGGGGCATAAAAGCCCCACCAGCTTTTAGGATAGCGATACAAGCAATAATATAGTCTTGAGATTTTTCCAGTAAAACTCCAACAGGTTGATTTGAAGTGACTCCTTGTTTTTGAAGGTAACCCGCTAAGTTATCTGTCAACTGGTCTAGTTTTTGATAGGTAATTGAATTTGTACGATCTACGATTGCAATTTCCTCTGGCGTTTTTTGTGCTTGTAATTTAAATAAATTAGGTAAGCTGATAAAATTTTGTTTTGCATAAATTAAGTCTTTGTCAATTATCATTTCTGATGTTATAGCGGTTTTCACTTTAATTCAATCCAATATGAGTGGGATGGGCATCCCTGCCCGTCAGAATTTTATCACATGAAATTACATGATTTTGTATTCCATTCAACTTAAAAGCGCTATATATTATTGTCGAAAATTTATATACAAACTTTCTGTCTCTACGCGAGACCAAAAAAGGTTGTAATTAACCCACCATTATAGGCTTATTTATAGCAATTCTACGACTTGTGAGGTACAAATATCTGAGGTGCGACCCGTGGCGAATTTAATTCTTAATGGGTCAAGCGCACCTAAGGTTTTAGGGAGCAGGGAGCAGGGAGCAGGTAAGAGAGAAGAGGCAAGAGCCAATAGTCAAACAATTCTGTGTACCTCATGAGTCCTAGAAACGCTATATCTAATTAACTAAGTATTAAAGTATTTTGCTACAGGATGATGAGCAACAAACGCCGTGGTAGACTGTTCCGGTAGTAGATGCTCGCTTTCATTCATATACACATCGATGCGAGAGGTATCGAGTAAATCCATTTGTTTGAATTGATCTGCCATATTAGGACAAGCAGGATAACCGAAACTATAACGAGATCCTCGATAACGTTGGCGCATTATATCGGTTATATTATCGGGTTCTTCCGCCCCAAATCCTAACTCCTTACGGATTCTAGCGTGCAGCCAGTCCGCTATAGCGTCTGCCATCTGCATCGCCACACCATGATAATAGTGGTAGTCAAGATAACTATCCGCTTCAAATAGCTTCTGTGCATGTGTGGTTCCTATTTCACCTGCTGTTACAATTTGCATGGGGAAGACATCAATTTGACCTGATTCTTTAGTGGCATAGAAATCCGCAATACAAAGACGTTTTCCGACCCGTTGACGGGGGAATTCAAAGCTTGTTAGTAGTTTATTGTGATCTTGTGGATCGTAGACATACACTGTATTCCCTTCCGCGTTACAAGGGAAATAGCCATAAATTGCTGCCGGATGTATTAGGTCATCGGCAATAACTTTCTCTTTCCATTCTTCTAAAATTCCATAAGCTTTTGTGGATAAAAACTCATTATAATCTTGTTGTGATTGATCTTTTAGCTTACGGAATCGCCACCGTCCGACGTATAAAAGCTGTACATCTACATAAGGGTAAATGTCTTCAATTGATATGTCTCCATCTTTTAATACTTGAGTTCCCCAAAAAGGAGGAGTAGGGCGTTCTACATCTAAAGTTACTACATGGGAACGCTTAGTATCAATGACCACAGATTTTTTTGCCGATGATTCTTTTGCCAAAGATTCTTCAGTATAAACAAATGAGTCATTCATATAAAGTTTATATTGATTGGCTTCTGCAAATGGCATTTGCCCCATCTCTTCTAAGGTTAGTGGGGGGGGAGGTGAAGTTTCTTCATCTAAAAATCCTTTCAGGTCGTCCCAATTATCTTCAGCTTTTGCTGCCATTAGTTTATCCATAAAATGCCAATCAACAAAAGCATTTTTACCATATACAACTTGACCTTTATAGGTAGTTTTGCAATCCTTTTCCACAAATTTAGGAGTTAATGCAGCGCCACCTAAGATAACAGGAACGGTAATGCCTTTTTGATTAAAAATTTCCAAATTATCTTTCATAACTGCCATAGTCTTGATCAACAAGCCACTCATGGCAATGCAGTCTGGTTGATGTTCTTCGTAGGCTTTGAGAATGTTGTCAACTGGTTGGTTAATGCCTAAATTAATTACCTTGTAACCATTGCTAGAAAGGATAATATCAACTAGATTTTTACCAAGATCGTGAAGGTCACCTTCTACCGTCGCAATCAGACATTTACCCTGAGTAATATCGTCAGCTTCTTCCTTATCCATATGGGTTTCTAAATACGCTACCGCCGTTTTTTTAGTCTCCGCCGATTTTATAACGGACGGTAACGGAATTTCTCTTGAACCATATAATTCGCCGACAGTCCTCATAGCCTGTAAGAGGCAAGTGTTAATAATCTGTCGGGGTGAATAGTCTTTTAAAGCTTCCTCTAAAGCTTCCTCTAAACCAATCGATTCGCTATCAATAATATGTTGTTTGAGACGTTCTAAAACGATTTTGTTCATTGTTAGTTGTGGGAGATCGACACCCATTGATAAAATAGCTAAAGTTTTTATGGCTAAATCAATAGTGATTTGGTTGATACCCTTCAGTATACAAAGCTAGCCATGTTGCAATTTGCCTATTGTATGTACATCGGTATATTCCAGCATGTCAGTCAACAACACAAATTACAAATTATTATTTAGCAAACAGAATATATATAAAGTTTTCCATAACTTACTAGAATAAGTCTAGGAGATTGATGTAAATTTTTGTAAAGCAGCATTTCTACCGGCGATTCTACCAAACACCAGGCATTCAGTTAAAGAAGAACCCCCTAGGCGAGAGGCACCATGAATACCTCCTGTCACTTCTCCTGCAGCATACAAGCCTTTTATGGGCTGGCCATTATTATCAATAACTTGAGCTTTAGCGTTGATGGTAACGCCTCCCATAGTGTAATGTACCTTAGGCCACAATCGCATAGCATAATATGGAGCATGGAGAGGTTTTGCCTCTAATGGAATAGGCTTTTGCCAACTCTCATCTTTCTTATTCTCGACATACTTGTTGTAGCGATCGAGAGTTTCTTTTAAAGCGTGATAAGGCAGAGAATATGCTGCAGCAAGTTCCTCCAAGTATTCAAACTTTTTCACAATATTCCTGCTTAAGTACCGATCCATACTGTGACCAGAAATGTTCATGCCTTCCAAATCAGCAATACCAATGCTGGGTTGACCAATGTCTAAAATTGAATCTGCTCTAATTTTTCTGTCCGCTAATTCATTAAAAAATCGCTTTCCTGTTAAGGGATGAACCACTATCCCATAGGGAAAAACTGTATAAAAAAATTCGGTAGCAATTTTATCACGTTTCTCGTCAGGAGAACTCCAAGGTGATAACTGAATATATTCTAAATGCACAGAACTAGCACCAATCTTGATCGCCTCTAGCATTCCTTCTGCTGTAGTATCCAAACGATTAGTATTACCTACGGTGCTGGTTAGACGAGCATCATGAAGGATTCGGAAAGCAACATCTCCGCCAAAACCACCAGTAGCTAAAACGACACCGGTATTTGCATAGACTGCTCTGGCTTGGTTTTCCTTTTTGTCATAAACTTCAATCTCTCGAACATCCTTTCCGAACTTTGTGAGGCAAATATTGGTTTTGATATCAATGCCCAACTCCTTTACCTTTGAAAGAAGAGGTTTCACAATTGCTGTTCCAGAAAAATTGTGTAGCAGATGGATACGAGGAACAGAATGGCCGCCAAAGATTATGGGCTTATCTCTAAATTTGACAGCTAAATATTCAGTAAGCCACTCTAGTACAGAATTAGACTGTTGAGCAACTATCTTAGCCAGAGATGCATCATTCATATTCAAGCCAGCTCTCAACATATCCTCATACATGAGTTCCCAAGAATCTAGAATACCGTATTGTTTCTGAAAATCAGTCCCCGCAAGCGCCACCCCTCCATCACTCATGATGGAATTTCCGCCACAGCTGCTGCGTTTTTCCAGAACAACTACCGATGCACCAGCATTTTTGGCTTCAACCGCAGCCGCTAGTCCAGCAACTCCACTACCAACAACTACCACGTCTGCCTCTGTATCCCAATTAGAGAAAGTAGACTTATCCATCACTTCACTGCTATTGTTAATCTGCTGTTATAGCAGTCGCCAGGGCAGTTAGGACATAACAAAAGTCTCAAAGCTAAGTAAGCGCAATAGTTTTACTTCTGACTTCTGACTTCTGACTTCTGACTTCTGACTTCTGCTATAACCTCTCCCTTTAAGAATCATTTTACCATAGGCAGGACAGATAAATATGAAAGCGCCTAAACGGCTCGGTTTAAGTCCCTGCTTAAAATACAGGGGTTTTCACCATCGTTTCTCGGTAATTTTATATGGATTAGCTATTTTTTGAGCAGCTGTTTTTTTTTCGATATGATAGCCTTGAACTAATTTATAATCAATTTATGTAATTGTGCCGAAACAAAATTATTTTAAACAAATTCCTTCGCCAACTTTTTGGTCGTCTATTTCTAGAATAGCGGGTCTGTATTCCAAGCATAGCTTACTTTCCATAGTCGATGGTTGATTTCGCAGGATACTCGACCAATTGGCAAAAGCATTATTGTCGAATTTCAAGTGATATATTTTGTCTTGAATGCGGCCATGGGCACTTGTTTTGCGATGGTAAGAATCTTCTCCGTTTAACAATATTTCTTTTTCTGTTTGGGAGGTGTTGAGGAGCTTGAAATAATTGTATTTTTCTTCGCCAAATGTGGCTTCAGCACTCCAAATGATTCCGTAATCAGGGAAAAAGGCATGAACAAAGTGGTAGCCCCAAAACTTGGGGTAATCTCCATCATAAATTTTGCAATAACCTATAGCTTTTTGAGTGCGATCGCCTGTGTTCACAGTGCACAGGAGTTTTGGTTGGTGAATGACGGCGCGATGATTTTTTTCAGCGGGAACCGCCCAAGTGAATTCGGCGGCAACTTGGAATTGAATTTCTATATTAGCTTCTGGCAAACAAATGGTTCCGGTTCCATCGTTGTTTTTGATAGAGATGTGTTGATCTGAGCGTTGGTGTTCGGAGGTATTGATAAGTTCCAGGGAGTAGCCCTTGGTGTCGCTCCACCAGGCTGAATAATGCTCGATTGTTCCTGTTTTGAAATATCTTAGAGCAAGTAGAGAACCATCTTCGAGAAAGAAATGGTATTGTTCACTATAGACAGAGGTTACAGAGCAGAAATATGTATCAGGTACTTGGTGAATTTTTGGAACACAAGGTTTTTTTGCAAGGATGGAGGAGCCACCAATCTTCCCGCTTTGAAACAAGTCGCTAATGGTTTGATAAAATTGACGACGGTGTTCATAAACGTTTTCACCGAATAGTTTGATTGATTCTTCTTTTGATTGGAGGAATTTTTGATAGCGTTCTTTTACCCAACCTTTCCATCCTGTTGTTAAATCGATGAAACAAATGTCAGCAAATCCTACACGCTCGAGGTGATTGCGGTAGGTTTCGCGGGTTGGTAAATAAGAGGATTGAACTACTTCTTCTAGAGTGGTTTTAACGTCTGGTGTCAGAGGGCCATTAGCCACGTAGTCTTCGATATAGATCAGGCCGTTGTCCTTCAAAGAGCGAAAACAAATTTCCAGTATTTTATCGCGGTTTTCAATGTGTAAAAATGATAAAAAAGAAATGATGCTGTCAAATGAGCTTGGTAACAGGGCGTCAATGACTTGGGGACTTAGAATATTGCCTGTGAGGTATTGGATGCGTTTGTCAAGTCCCACTCGTTGGGTGAGTTCTTGGGCAATTTCGTTAAAATTATTTCTTAATTCCACACATTGGATGTGACATCCCGTTTTATAACTAATGTATCGAGCAGGCCCACCAACACCGCTGCCAATGTCCAAAACTCGCGAGTTGGGGGATAGTGCCAAACGGTTGATAGCGCGATCGCAAGCTTTGGTGCCAAAGTAGTGGTATTGGTCTAGGTGATCCAATTCTAGCAAATCTTCAATTTGCAAAGGACCTGTGGCTTTTCCTTTTTGTTTCAGTGCTTGGCGAATACTATGGATGCGCCAATCGTAAATCAAAGCTTCATCTTTTGAGAGAGGATATTCTTTTTCTGGTTGTGATAGTGTCATGGTTATTCCAAGGTAATTTCGTGTTTAAAAAGTCAACAATCCTGGTTATGTGGGAAGGATTTCGGATCAAGCATTTCGGATGGAGTACAGAAAAATGGCTCTAGGGAACCTAGTATGCAGAAAAACGCGCTTATTGCCCAGTAAGTATGAGCCCACTAAGTATGATTGGGCAGGTTATTTCTGAAAAATCCTTATCTGAACAACTAAAACTCCCGCCCAATCAAGATTAGATTAATTATTTACTGACAGTTTTACATCCCCAATCCGGTAGAGCCAGAAAACCCTTACAAGCTCCAACTTTAATTAACAGTTCTACCTTTTTCCGGACTGGTTTAGGTACTTTGGGTATGTACCAGTTTTTCGGGCTCTTTTTTAGGTGTTACTGAATCTTTGAATGAATAGGAGTAGAGTGGGCATCCTGCCCGCCCGAAAATATATTGAAACTGGATTGAAACTGGCAAGATGCCAGTTCCACCAAGATGCCCATTCTACAAAATGCTTAAAATCATTCCATTATTAAGCAATGCCCCAAATTCAGTAAGAATAACTGCCTTCATTAACTCTGTCATGCTTGTTCGGAATTCCTCCTGCTCAAGATTCCCTTAAGATAGCTCGGATTTCCATTAAAATTTCTCCCAGGCGATTCTTACCGCTCCTATCTTTACCACAACCCCAATAATAATCCTGGGGAGCATCTTCCACAATTAGTTCGTCCCCTGTCCCCAGCAGAATTTCGCGGATATCAGCATGGGTTTGAAACTTACAGAGTAAGCCTCGCCCCATAACATCCTCTTTGATTTCTTCCCAATCCCTGCGCAGAGGACGAGTACGC
Organism: Moorena sp. SIO3A2; assembly: GCF_010672265.1. Taxonomy (NCBI): domain Bacteria; kingdom Bacillati; phylum Cyanobacteriota; class Cyanophyceae; order Coleofasciculales; family Coleofasciculaceae; genus Moorena; species Moorena sp. SIO3A2. The sequence continues at coordinate 5,623 of NZ_JAAHHC010000024.1, read as the reverse complement.
TCTCGTCCCATGCTCGCAGCTTCTGCGGGAGTCTTGCAAGAGCGAATTTCTTCTACATGGGACGTACCAGCAAATTTCTGGGCTTGGAAATAATGCTCTGAGGTGGGCCACCAGAGTCCGTCCAGTTCAAACCCATGGGGGGAAAAGTTGGAGAAACAACCATAGGGCTTTTCGCTAATGTCGTAAAAGTAAATGGTCACAGCTTGACTCCCAAAATTTTACCCCAGGCGAAAATGCAAAATGCCCCACTGCATGTACCCTTTTTCGTAATACTCGATCCAGGGTTCAATGCTTTTCAAGGTTTTATCGGCAAATTCGGTGGAAGTAATTCTGACTACCTCCTGATAGCGTACGCGCACTTCTTCCCCAAATCGTCGATAATGGGTAGGCACATGTTCAGAAAGGTCAATAAAGTGCAATTCCTCAAAACCCAATTCCTGGGCTGTCTGACTATAAAAGCGATAGGAACCCATATCCTTGATACCCAGACGGTCAAAGGCTGGTTGCAGTAGCCCTGGTGGACAAGTCTCCCTTTGCATGGGGTCAGTAAAAATCAACTCTCCCCCTGGCTGCAAAACCCTCTTAATTTCTTCAAAGACCTGAGTGCGATCGCTACTGTGTAAAATGGCATCCTGGGACCAGACAATATTAAAGGAATTGTCTGGATAGGGAATATCCTCAAAACTCCCCTGAGTTACCTCAACTAAGTGGGCTAAATTCTGCTCTTGGTTCAGTTGGCGGTTGCGTTGATTTTGCCGCTCGCTTAAATTGAGACAGCAGACAGAACAACCGTAGGTTTTGGCCAGATACCGCGCCGCCCCTCCATAACCAGCACCTAGATCGATGACTCGTGAATCGGGAGCTAGATTTTCCAGAGTTTGGGCAATTGTTTCCACCGTGCGCTTGGAGGCATCATGGATCGGTTCATCCGAACTCTTGTATATCCCATAAGTGATATGCTCACCACCCCAGAAAGTAGCATACAATCGGTCTGTTTCTGCACCATCATAATAGGTTTGCGCTGTTTTCACCGCTTCTGAATAAGTGGTATTCATACCGCTATCTCCTTGGGTTCTAACCTTAGAGAAAGTTGTGGAGATTTCCACCAGCGCTCGCCCTGTAATAAGGTGTGAACTTGCCAACTGGGTGAGGTTTGGGGATAATCCCTGCGGTAATGTCCGCCCCGACTTTCTGTGCGCAATGCTGCACTTTTGAGAATTAAATGGGCAATATCCAGGAGATTGAAGGTTTCTGCAGCCGTTCGCAATTGCTGCTCGGCTAATGGTGACTCAAATTTAACTGTTTGGTTGGGCTGTAAATCGAGCAAGTATTGACTCACCTCTAAGCCAGCCAATTCAGAGCGCCAGGAATTAACTTCAGCAAGGGCTGACTCCAAAACTTCCTGGGAGCGACAAATTCCTGCACTTTGCCACATCAGGGAGGGTAAACTTTGCCTTACTGATGCTATCTTCTCGATGTCCCTTGCCCAGTCACCTTTCTCTTTTATAAAGGGTAGGGATTCCTGCAGAACTGGATTAGGAGCTGTTTGAATTTCAGCTAATTGGGCGGCAAAAACCAAACATTCCAATAAGGAATTACTCGCTAAGCGATTGGCACCATGAACCCCCGTACTAGCTGTTTCACCAATGGCATATAGCCCCGGAATCGAGGTGCAACTGCTCAGATCGCAAGCCACTCCTCCCATCCAGTAATGGGCAGCAGGTGCAACGGGAATGGGTTGTTTGAAGATATCAATGCCCCAATGTTGACATACGTTAATAATATTGGGGAAACGATAGCGAATTTGCTCTGGCTCAATGGGTTGCAAGTCTAAATAAACATTCCCGTGGCTAGGATCGGCGGAGGTTTTTTCTAAGTGACTAAAAATTGCCCGACTTACCACATCTCTAGGAGCCAATTCCCCTGAAGGGTGGTAATTAAAAGCAAAGCGATCGCCTTTGTGATCTACTAAATGTGCCCCCTCTCCCCGGACAGCTTCTGTAATCAAAAATCGAGGTGCCCCTGGTTTGGTTAAAGCTGTGGGATGAAATTGGAAAAACTCCAAATCTCTAACAATTGCCCCAGCCCGCCAAGCCAGTGCTACTCCATCTCCTGTACTTACGGCTGGGTTAGTGGTCTGGGCAAACACTTGACCGCCACCACCTGTTGCTAGGATTACCGCAGAGGCTCTTAGCCAAGATATCTGACCTTGATGGAGGAGGCTAATCCCCTGACAATGACCAGTTGCTGGATTGAGCCATAAACTCAAAGCCACTGCGTGAGATAGCACCTGAATATTTGGACGCTCTAAAACTTTACCAGTCAGCGTATCCACAATTGCTCGACCGGTGGTGTCTGCGGAATGGAGGACGCGGGGACGAGAGTGGGCTGCCTCTAGGGTCATGGCTAGCTTTTTGCCTTTGCGGTCAAAGGCTACTCCCATCTTCACTAGAGAGTCAATGGCAGCAGAGGCATTTTCCACCAGATACGTTACCGCCTCGCGATCGCAAAGACCAACACCCGCTCGCTGGGTATCCTCTAGGTGAAGCTCTGGGGAATCAGATGGGTCAATAGCAGCAGCAATTCCTCCCTGAGCCCAGTTGCTAGAGCCTGTTTTCAGGGTGTCTTTGGTAATCAAACCTACCTGCAAATGAGCAGGTAGACAAAGGGCTGCATAAAGCCCAGCTGCACCACTGCCGACCACTATGATGTCAAATTGGGAGGGAGTATTGGCAGATCTGGAAGACTCGTCAGGGGATGATTTAAAATCTTGCACGATAGATCATATGTCACTAATTTTTGATTAATCCCTAAGCAGTTATTCGTTTTCACAAGACAAATTGCTTAATAAGTTATAAGCTCTAACTTATAACTTATACTTTTGTCAAGTAATTGTGTCAACCTGCTCAGGGGCACTACAGCACTACACTGATAACTCCAACATCCGTTGAATTGGTCGCAACGCCGCTACTCGGATATCTTCCGGCATAGTAATTTCTGGTGTTTTCTGCTTCATGGCTAGATACAGCTTCTCCAAAGTATTGAGCCGCATGTGAGGGCATTCGTTACAGGCACAATTGCTATCCATACCTGGAGCAGGTATGAAATTTTTCTGGGGTGCCCTCTTTTGCATTTGGTGAATAATTCCTGGCTCAGTAGCCACGATAAATTTTTCCGTTGAACTTTGCTGGATATACTTTAACAAACCTGTTGTGGAACCAATGTAACTGGCATGACGCAATAGAGGGGGTTCGCATTCTGGATGGGCAATAAACTCCGCTTCAGGATGCTGTATTTTCAGTTCCACGATCTTTTTCTCAGAAAAGGTTTCATGGACAATACAGCTCCCCTCCCACAGGACTAACTCCCGTCCGGTTTGCTCCATGACATAGCGACCTAAGTTCTTATCTGGGGCAAAAATAATCGGCTGGTCTTTCGGAATTTGGTTGACGATTTTAACTGAGTTAGAACTGGTGCAAATGATATCGCTCATCGCTTTAATGGCAGCGGAGCAATTAATGTAAGATACCACCAAATGGTCAGGATGGGCTGCTTTGAATGCCGCAAATTCTTGGGGAGGGCAACTGTCAGCTAGGGAGCAACCTGCGTTTAAATCGGGGAGTAGTACCAATTTATTGGGGTTAAGGATTTTGGCAGTTTCTGCCATAAAGTGAACCCCAGCAAAGACGATAACATCTGCATCTGTAGCCGCCGCTTGTTGAGAAAGACCTAGAGAATCGCCGAGATAGTCAGCAATATCTTGAATATCTGGTTCTTGGTAATAGTGAGCGAGAATAACTGCGTTTAATTCTTGTTTGAGGTCTTCAATCGCTTCAAAAAGGTCTTTGGGCGGATACTCCAACTCTAGGGTTGTTTTTGGGAGGACATTTGTAAACATCGTATTATTTACCTATTTCTGACTAGTTTACTAGTTTTTGAAGCTTTTCTTTCTTTAATAAATATTAAATCTGCGGTAGCCCACTGGGTGGTGTACTAGGAAAATTTCCTTAAGTTCTGCTATCTTTCTGCGGATCTTACCACTTAGAGACCTTTTATCGCTACCCGATTCATCACAAGATCTGCATCACTCCCGGTCTAGTTGTAATTTTGTACCCAGAACACAACAGTAAAAACCCTAGTATCCTAGTGCCAATGATCAAAATCCAATTTGGTTTTTAATTTGTTTGTTGATTTGATTTTGTTGATTTGATGATTATAACTATGAGCCGATTTCGCTCCCCGTGATATCCCCCCACTCTTCGATTCAGTAATTTTGGGGGAGGGTATTGACAAGTGTATAGTTTTACTATTACAACTTTTATGATCGGAAAACTTACTTATGGGCTATGTTAATTTTTATTAAAAAAAACAGCCAAATTAGATTATAAATAAAATTAAAGGGGTAAGATTTTTAATTCAGCCGAATTAGGGAAGGTTAATCAAGTGAATCTCAAACTGAACAACTAACTGGCTTCATGAAAAGACTGAAAATAAAAGACAACCTAGGCTCGGAATATTGATAGTTGATTGCTATGTTTATAGATAGCCTAACCAAAACCAACCAAACGTTTTAGTTTATCACTATCGAAGGTAACCCAATGGATTGCTTCGACTTATACAACCCTGTTAAAGTTCTATTTGGTAAAGGTAAGATTGCAGCTATTGCTAATGAGATTACCACCGATGCCAGAGTTTTAATGACCTACGGTGGCGGCAGCATTAAAAAGAACGGGGTATATGAACAAGTCAAAGCTGCTCTTGCCAAACATACAGTTCTAGAATTCGGTGGTATCACCCCTAACCCTGAGCTGGAAATACTGTTAGATGCTGTCAAGTTTGCTCGCACTGAAGAGATAACTTACCTGTTAGCTGTCGGTGGCGGTTCTGTAATTGATGCTACCAAATTTATCGCAGTGGCGGTTCCGTTTGTTGGGGACTTGTGGGACATCTTAGTTGCCAATGCTCCATTAACAGCAGCACTGCCTTTGGGGACAGTACTAACCTTGCCAGCGACTGGTTCAGAAATGAACTCTTATTTTGTAGTAACTAGACGTTCCAGTCAAGAAAAACTCCAGAGGAGAAGCGAGTTAGTATTTCCCCGCTTTTCCGTACTAGACCCCACAGTAACTTTTTCCCTGCCACGACACCAAATCAGTAACGGGATAGTTGACTCCTTCACTCATACACTGGAACCATACCTCACTTGCTAGGTTACTTACTCGGTCAGAACCGCCCTTTGATTTAGGTTTGATGTGTTCGACCTCTAGTTGAGTATCAGTCACACCACAGTAAGCACATTTACGATTCCATTTGGAAAGTAGATATTCTCTAACTTCATATCCGTAGAGTGTGCCCTGCTGATACTCTGTTCCAGAAATTTCAGGGTTTTCCATCTTCTGAGTATCGAACCTAACTAATTCCTGAGAAATGCCAGTTATCGGACAAAATCGAGTAAGTTTTTTTACCCATGTGAGAATATTATGAACTCTCGACATTAGACCTCTCCAAAAAACAAACTTATGGTAAAATAAGATAAAATTAATCACTTTTATCAACCTCAAAAACCATGAGCTACACTTGGAACTACATCCAAAAAAATCCTAAACAAACAAAAAGATTGCTA
>NZ_JAAHHC010000023.1:0-116618 GCF_010672265.1 Moorena sp. SIO3A2 | reverse complement strand
CTAGAGGACTCAGGTGTACGCCCGACGCTCTTCCGATCTGCCAAAGGCGATCGCCTTTGGCGCGGCTTCGCCGATCGCTTTGTTGGGATTGTTCTTGTTGTTTCAGGCCGTAACCATACGCCTGCAATTTACTGAAACCGCCTTGGATATTTATCGCTCCGAAACCCTGATCCGGCGTTTTCCTTATCAGGATTGGCAAAACTGGGAAATCTTCTGGACATCAGTACCGATTTTGTTTTATTTTTCAGAAGTCAAAAGCATTCACTTTCTACCAATTATATTTGACCCAAAGCTGCTACGAACTTGCCTAGAAGAACGCTGCCCTAAAGTATAACTGACTTACCTCAAAGTATAGAGTAGAGGTTAGGTAGTTAGTGAATAAGTTATTAATAAATCACTTTAAATGAATTCCGAAGACCCACAAAACCCAGAACAAGAGCAAGATAATAACCAAGCAGTTAAGGGATTAGATAATTCACAGGAGTCAAATTGGCCAGATCAGGATAGGGCTACTCCTAGGGATAACTCTGAAGCTCCCGACCTTCCTCCCATTTCTCTGACCCTATCAGACCATGACAAAGCTAAACCAACACAGTCGATTGATCCGAATCGGAATGATAAAGTTAGTGAAATTCAACTAGGGGAGTCTTCAGATCAAGCAAAAAAAATGGTTAGCTTAGCTCAAACTGTGGCTGAACTTGAGCAAAAAGAACAGGAGTTGAGACAGAGAATTGCCAATCTGCAAAACCATGAAAAGTCACTGGTTTCAAAGGAATTGGGAAGCACCGAAGCAGTTGTAGAGCGGATGGTACTTGAAGGTCTGACCGAACTGGAGCAACGCAAGCAAAAGTTGCAAATTTCTATTGAGCAACTAGAACGCCGCCGGGAACGCATTCGTGAAGAAATGCGCACTAGTTTTGCAGGTGTATCTCAAGAGCTAGCCATTCGAGTTCAAGGCTTTAAAGATTATTTGGTTGGCTCCTTACAAGACCTAGCTGCTGCTGCAGAACAACTCGAACTCTCCCAGCCACCAACCGAAGCACCACGGTCAGAATTAGAAGAAACCCCACCACCCCCGACCAGAGGCAACCCAAAATTTGCTGAACAAGCATTTAAAGACGAAGTCCGACAAATTCGTCAGCTGTTGGATCAATATCGCAAAATGCCAGATTATTATGGTCCTCCCTGGCAACTGCGTCGTACCTTCGAGCCAATTCACGCTGAAAAAGTGTCTCAGTGGTTTTTTTCCCAAGGTGGTCGTGGTGCGTTGCAAACTATGGGCAGCCGCTTACAAAATGTTTTAATTGCCTCAGCGGTTATATCCGTGTTGCGGACACTATATGACAATCGCCTAAGTACTCTTGTGCTGGCCAACACCCCAGAACGACTGGGAGAATGGCGTAGAGGATTACAGGACTGTCTCGGAATCTCCCGCAGTGATTTTGGTCCAGAACGGGGAGTTGTTCTATTTGAAGATCCAATAGCCCTGGTTCAAAAAGCGGAACGACTGATCAAGCGGGATAAGTTAGCGTTAATCATTGTTGACGAAACCGAAGATAAGATCAGTTTGTCATTATTGCAATTTCCCCTATGGTTGGCTTTTGCACCTGATCCTCGGCAGATGTATACCTATGACGATTATTGAATTACTTAGTTTACTGGCTTGAATTTTAGCAAAACAGGCGCGAAACTGCTGCCAATCGGGAGGTTCAGCGAACTGAAAAATCGATGTAGTTGCTCCGACGGGGGTTTCCCCCACTTGCGCTTTACATCAAAACAGTTAGCAATGTTACAGCCGAGCTACCCGTCGCGGTGGTGATCGGGGAATTCTTGCCGGATCTTGTCACAATCTTCAACATGACACCAATGGTACTTAACTTAACTTGGAGTGGGCTACTAGTCATCTCAGCCTATTTATTAGGTTCCCTGCCTACTGGTTACCTAGCAGGACGCTGGCTTAAAGATATTGATATTCGCGAGCATGGCTCTGGATCAACTGGTGCCACCAATATATTGAGAACTGTGGGCAAAGGACCAGCAGTGGTGGTATTACTGATTGATGCCTTGAAAGGAGTAGCGGCTATTAGTCTAGTCAATGGCTTTTATACCCTGACAGACGTTTCCCTACTGCCACTAACCTGGCAACCCTGGTTAGTGGCATTAGCTGCGTTTGCTGCTATCTTTGGTCATAGTAAATCCATTTGGCTAAACTTCACCGGAGGTAAATCCGTTGCCACCAGTATAGGTGTTATCTTCACCATGTCTTGGCCTGTAGGCTTAGGAACCGTAGGTGTATTTGCAGTAGTCTTGGCAATTTCTCGTATTGTCTCTCTCAGTTCCATTGCTGGTGCGATCGCTGTTTCCCTACTGATGTACCTTACCAAAGCTCCTCTTGCCTATGAGTTATTTGGTATTGCTGCTGGCATATATGTCATCATCCGTCACCGCAGTAACATTCAGCGTATAGTTAGAGGTACCGAACCCCAAATCGGGAAACCCCTTTCTCCAGCAGTATCCTTAGAGACTGGAACAGACTAGAACTGTTAAACACAAATCCCTGGTCATGGATTGCTTGAGTAGAAATCTAATAAAGGAGCGGACTTACGCAGCGGTGCGACCCCGGTCGGGTTTACCGACAAGCGTGAACGCGCACCAATAGAGCGAAGCGTGAAAGCCAAGCAAGAGATATCTTTGTATGCTAGGGGTTGAATTGAGACAACAATTCTGGTAAAAGACTCCAGCAATTCTAATTTTTAAACATTAGCTTTGAAAAGCGATTAACCCAAAGTAGTAGCGCTAAGGACAATCGTTTACCTTGGTGATAAAGCATAGATGAGGGAAAACTTGACATAATGATGGACTGTATTAAACTAAGCAATATTCGCTGCTACGGCTACACTGGCTACCTACCCGAAGAACAGACCCTAGGACAGTGGTTTGAAGTAGACCTGACCATGTGGCTAGATCTAAGCCCTGCGGGAGAAAGTGATGACCTTAGCGATACCATGGATTATCGGCAAACTATTGATACTGTCAAGCATTTGGTTAAAACCTCAAAATGTGCCCTGATCGAAAAATTGGCAGTACAAATTGCTAATGCGATCCTAGAATTCGATCAGGTGCAGCAAGTCCAGGTGCAGTTAAGCAAACCTGGTGCCCCAATTCCGGATTTTGGAGGTAAGATCACCCTGGAAGTGACTAGAACCCGTCACAATAGTTAGGAGGATTAATTCAACATCGTGGGTTTTTAGGGGGATCATGACTTTTCGCATACTCAGCTTAGATGGCGGTGGTATTCGGGGCGTTATTGCAGCAGTAATCTTGGCAGAATTGGAAAAAGATATTAACCAGCCCCTCAACAAGTATTTTGATTTAATTGCAGGTACCTCCACTGGTTCAATTTTGGCTGCCGGCATTGCCACTGGCATCCCTAGCCGGGAGATGATTAAACTTTATGAACAGAAAGGGGAAAGAATTTTCCGCTACACCAGCCGTTTTTCACTAAAGCGGCTCAAGGTTATCCTTAAGTATGGTCTTTCTGCTCCTAAACACTCCAATCAGGGGTTAATTGAGGTGATGAAAGAGCAGTTTGGGACGACCAAGCTGTCGGATATCTACGATTCACCTCGGCTGTTGATCACAGCCTATGACACTATGAGTCGGATGCCGATTATATTTAAAAGCTGGCGTGAAGACAAAGATTATTTCCATGTTCCCTTGTGGGAAGCCTGTGTCTGTTCCGCATCTGCCCCCACCTATTTTCCAGCCCATCAGCTCAAGACTCAAAGCAAGACTTACTCAGCGATTGATGGTGGAGTTGGGGCGAATAATCCCTCAAGCTGTGCATTAGCTGAAGCGATCCGGTTAAATCATTCCCTTAAGGAAATTTCTATCATCTCGATTGGCACAGGAGAATCCAACCGCCCCATTCCTTGGGAAAAAGCTAGAGGCTGGGGATTGGGACAATGGGGATGGCAAGGACGATTGATTGAAGTGCTATTTGATGCTCCTTGTGACATTCACCGGTATATTACCAAAGAGTTGATCGGTAGCTTAGAATCTGAGGATGCAACAGTTTCTCGTTACCTGCGTCTACAACCGCAAATCACTAATGACACAATGGATGATGCGACTCGGAGCAATATTGCCCAGTTAAAGCGTGTTGCCAAGAATTACGCCTGGCAAAACCAAGGTTTGTTCCAGAACTTCCTGGAAATAAATTGATGAACCTTTGAGCTCCTGTTCGTCGGTTTACTACTGATAATTCAAGGAACTTGCTTACTTGTTACTGGTTAATTAAACACTAACATTTATGGGATAAACCTGATTAGACGTGATGTAAGCAGTCAGCAGTCAGCAGTCAGCCGTTGGCCGTTGGCAAAGCTAATTGAGGTGCTTTCCGTAACTCAGCATTATTCCAATGCTTACCTCTTTTATTCTAAAGACGTAACTCAGCATTATTCCAATGCTTACCTCTTTTATTATTAACGGTTTCCTACTCAATAAGCTTGCCCATAGCCCATAAGCTGAGAGCTGAGAGCTGATAGCTGTTGGCGTAGCCTGCGCGTAGGGCATATGCTTAACAATTGGGTACTGAATTGAGAAATGCTATAAAATTGGGCAATGACCTTAAAAGCTCGTAAAAAATTTGCTCAACATTGGCTGCGTAGCGAGGAGGCACTGAACCAAATCGTGACAGCTGCTAATTTACAAAAAAGCGATCGCATTCTAGAAATTGGTCCGGGTACTGGCATTCTTACCCAGCGCTTACTGCCTTTTGTTCAGTCTGTAGTGGCCGTAGAAATTGATCGAGACTTGTGCCGATTATTAGTTAAAAAACTCGGTAAAATAGATAATTTTTTACTGCTGCAAGGGGACTTTCTATCCCTAGACTTAGATACCTTGTTAGCTAACTTTTCCAATTTCCAAAAACCTAATAAAGTGGTTGCCAATATCCCCTATAATATTACCGGTCCGATTCTGGAAAAGTTACTAGGTACCATTACTCAGCCAGCTGTGCCAGGGTTTGATTTAATCGTGCTGCTAGTGCAAAAAGAAGTAGCTCAGCGGTTATATGCCAAACCCAGTTCTAGACAATTCGGGGCATTATCAGTGCGGGTGCAGTATCTCGCCGAATGTGAATTGATTTGCGATGTACCTGGGTCGGCCTTCTCTCCTCCCCCCAAGGTCGATTCCGCTGTCGTGCGGTTACATCCGAGCCTAGCCGAACCACCAGCTTCTGACCCCAGATGCTTAGAGACACTATTGAAACTGGGCTTTGGCAGCAAACGTAAAATGTTGCGCAATAATTTAAAATCTGTAATTGAACGCGATCGCATCACCCAATTGCTGGAACAATTAGAAATAAGCCCTCAAGCCCGAGCCGAAGACCTTAGTGTTGCTCAATGGATAGCCCTAGCTAATCAGATCACCATAAAGAATGCATTCTTATTCCCTAAATGCCCCAGCTAAAATCAATCTGTATTTGGAAATCATCGGTGATGCGGGTGATGGTTATCACGAACTCGCAATGATTCTCCAAAGCATCGAATTAGCTGATCAAATCGATATCCGTGCCATTGGTACACAGGAGATTAAAGTCCACTGTCATCATCCCGAAGTGCCAACGGATGAAAGCAACCTCGCTTATAAAGCAGCTGCCTTGATGTGGGAGGAGTTTCCTGAGTATTTTGCTAACTTGGGCGGTGTAGAAATTACTATCCACAAGCGAATTCCTGTAGCCGCTGGACTAGCTGGTGGCTCCACGGATGCAGCGGCTGTGTTAGTAGGAATCGATATGTTGTGGCAATTGGGATTAACCCACCCGGAATTAGAACAATTGGCAGCACAGCTTGGATCGGATGTGCCGTTTTGCCTTGCTGGTGGCACTGCTCTAGCTCTGGGCAGAGGTGAACGGCTGTCTGCCCTACCGGGACTGGATTCTCTATATGTCGTCTTGGGGAAATACCGCAGTCTGATGGTTTCTACTGCTTGGGCTTATCAGACTTATCGGGCTCAGTTTGGGGAAACCTATATCCGGGAGCTTGAGGACTTAGAATCCCGTGCTAATCGTTTTCATAGTGGTCCGATGGTTAAGGAAATCCTCAATAAGGATGGGGGAAAGATCGGAAAACTATTGCGCAATGATTTAGAGAAAGTGGTGTTACCCAATCACCCCCAAGTCTTGGAACTACGGAAAGCCTTTGAGAATAGCGGTGCCATAGGAACCATGATGTCTGGTTCCGGTCCGACGGTATTTGCCCTGTGCGAGTCCCAGGAGCAAGCCCAGGAAATTCAACAGAAAGTAAGCATTGATATTACTGACCCAGATTTGGAATTTTGGGTGACCAAGTTATCGACTCAGGGAATTCAGATAATGTCAACACCTTGAGTCAAGTCGCTTCGCTCCAATTCAAAATTATAAATTCAAAATTCAAAAATACCCCAGGAATTAATTCGGGGGTTTGAAACATCGCTTCGCTCCAATTCAAAAATAGGGGCTTGTATCCGGTGTCAACAATTCAAAATTATCAAGCTATTCATTTTGAATTCAAAAATGGTGGTTAGTCCTGATTCAAAAGTGACTAACCAGAGTTTCAATCACTAATTATGCTTGAAATAAGCCTCCATCACCTGGCGCACAATCGGTCCTGCCACTGAACCTCCACCGCCGCCGGAATGTTCCACAAAAGCAACAACCGCAATCTCGGGTTTATCATAGGGTGCAAAACCACCAAACCAAGCATGAGCTTTGCCAGGAGGAGCCTCTGCTGTTCCACTCTTACCAGCGGCAGGAGGTAACTCTGGCACCCTCAATGCCGCTCCTGTTCCCCCAGTAACCACAGCTCGCAATCCTCGGCGCAGGGTTTGAATCGTTGATGGCTTCATATTAATCGACACTCGCCCTTTGATGGCATCCTGATTGTTCTTGAGCAAGTGAGGTTTAACCCGATAGCCGCCATTGGCAACTACAGAAAACATCACTGAGGATTGTAAGGGTGTTCCTAGGGTAAACCCTTGACCAATAGACATATTGATGGTATCTCCCACGGTCCATCCCCAATTGTAGTTTTTCCGCTTCCAGGCATCATCCACTATCAAACCACGGGATTCCCCAGATAACTCAATACCAGTTTTTTCACCAAAGCCATATCTACGAGCCCATTCAATCAGGGTTTTCCCCCCAACCCCTCGACCGATTTGACCAAAGAAGGTGTTACTGCTCCAAGCCATAGCACCCACAAATCCCATTGGACCAAATCCGGCTCGGTTCCACTCCCCAAAGGCATGACCACCCACATAAAGGTAAGGATAAGTCTGTAAAACAGTTCTGGGAGAATACCGACCAGATTCCATACCCGCCGAAGCCGTGACTACCTTAAATGTACTGGCTGGAGGAAACCCTCGCATTGCCCGGTTGATAAACGGATTCCCTCTGCCTTGTAGCTTTCGCCAGGTTTCTGAGGTGATGCGAGTCGAGAAAATATTCGGGTCAAAGGTTGGACGAGAAACCATTGCGAGGACAGCACCGGTGTTGGGGTCTATAGCCACGACTGCCCCTTTGCGATCGCCTAATGCTGCCTCGGCTGCCTTCTGCACGTCTAGATCGATGCTTATATGGATAGGTTTACCCGGTTTTGCCTGTTTCTGACCCAGAACCCTGACGACTCGTCCAGCACCATCAACTTCTACTTGCTGACCGCCCCATTCTCCCCGTAGCAGATGCTCATAGGACTTCTCCACCCCCATTTTGCCAACCACATCACCGAGGCGGTAGCCGTCCGCTTTACGCCGTTGCAGCTCTTCATAGTCTAACTCTCCAGTATAACCTAGAACATGAGCCGATAGCTTCCCATGGGGATAGTACCGCACTGCATCAATATCCACCTCTATCCCCTGTAATTCATTGCTGTACTCAGCCAAGGCAGTAACTTGAGCGGGAGTAACACCACGGGCAATCCGAAGTAGGTAAGGAGAGTTATAGCCCGCTTGTTCCAGACGCTTTTGAATCTCAGCGTCTGGTATCTTCAAAATTTGGGACAGGCGTTTGCGAGTTTGGGGCCATTGCTCCTGCCTAAGAACCATCGGCCATACAAATACCGAGTGAGACAACCGATAGCTAGCTAATACTCTTCCCTTACGGTCAAAAATATTGCCCCGTATAGGGGGCTTGGGAATCAGACGAATCCGATTATTTTCTGCCAGCTTTTGGTTGCGTTCCCCTTGAACTAGCTGTAAATAAGCTAAACGGGAACCAATTCCCCCCAGCAAGAATAGGCTCATCAGTACCATAATCACTACGGATTGGTATTTGCGTCCGACAGTGCGGGAATTAGATCGATATACTGCAAATGGAGATAAGGAAGGCTGAATTAATGTCATCGTGAGAGGTCTGAGAATGGGGAATCGGACTTGGAGAACACGGGATTGGGCAATTAAGGCGAATAGTCACCTGATCAATGCAGTAACCTATTGGCTTGGATTCCCAATACGTCCCCCTTTTCAATTAAGAATTAAGGATTGACAATTGACAACAAAACAACAGGACTCACGCCCCAAGCTTGTCGGTTAAAACTGGATATGGGGTTTACGGTGACCGGGTGTAGTGAGCAAAATTGGAACATGCCCGATTAATTGCCCACACCGGTTAGCCTACAGCCGCCCCAAATCCTTGATTAAGGAGGCTCTGATTTGCCCCTGTTCAATAGCTCTTACCATTAGCCTAATATCTCCTAGTCAAGCCTAATACCCAGCAATTTACTTCCGCACCTCAGCTACTGGATCAGTGCAGATCTGTTTAGCTACTGCAGGAGTATTTTTAGGTTCGAGGATAAAATAAACCCAAGGAGAGAAACCGTGTTGCACAGATGCAGACAGACGAGGCATGACTCTGGGGGCATCACTACTGCTGAAATAACCACCATGTTTCAAACGACTGTTAAAGAACCACGTCCGACTGCTACGACTACAGCTAAACTTGATGTTGAACTCCGCAAGGTTTTTAAAGTGTTCGACACCGAGACCGTTGTCCGTGGTGTTGACTTAAGTATCCGTCAAGGAGAATTTTTTAGCATTCTTGGTCCGTCTGGCTGTGGCAAAACTACAACCTTGCGTTTAGTAGCAGGATTTGAGATGCCTTCAGCTGGGGAAGTAATGATTCAGGGACGCTCGATGAATCATATTCCACCACACCGCCGACCTGTCAATACGGTCTTTCAAAGTTATGCTCTATTCAATCACCTGAGTGTATCCGAAAATATTGCCTTCGGTCTACGGCTAAAAAAGCTACCCTCATTGGAGGTTGAGGAACGAGTCAAAGCAGCCCTCAAACAAGTGAAACTAGAGGGATTGGCGAATCGGTATCCCCCTCAACTGTCTGGGGGTCAACAGCAACGAGTGGCATTGGCCCGAGCGTTAGTTAATCGACCAGCGGTACTGTTGTTGGATGAACCCTTGGGAGCCCTAGATTTCAAGCTACGCAAACAGATGCAGGTGGAACTTTCAAATCTCCATCAAGACCTGGGGTTAACCTTTGTGATGGTGACCCACGACCAAGACGAAGCCATGAGTCTTTCTGACCGTATCGCTGTGATGCGTGCAGGTAAAATTGAGCAAGTTGGTTCCCCCAGAGAAATCTATGAAAATCCTCGGACAACCTTTGTGGCGGACTTTATCGGTGATACCAATTTATTTAAAGGTCGTCTGCAACGGTCCGATGCCGACTCACTCGAAATTACCACCAAGACTGGTATCAAGATTGTGGTTGAGTCTCCATCCGTTAGAGAAGTCCTGGATAATTCTAATCCTCAGGATATTGTAGTAGGTGTACGACCAGAGAAAATTCGCCTGAGTCTTTCCCCGCCAACAGTAACAACAACTACTACTACTATGAATTGCTTTGAAGGACGTCTCAAACACGCGATGTACCTGGGTACTCATATTCAATGTGTGGTGGAGTTACTCAGTGGCGACTGTCTCAGAGTCATACTTGCCAACACCAATAACAAGTTACCAGACCCTAACACGACAATTTATGCTCGTTGGGCACCCACGGATTGTCGCGTGTTGGCGGAATAATTTAAAGATTTCGGTAGTTTTTGAGCCTAGTTTGCTGGCAAAATAGTGCTCAGGAAAGCCAGATATTTTTAGTTGTTTACTAAATCAATTTTGGTGGATTAATTATCCTATCCATTTTGGGGTAATGGGTAATCGGTAATCGGTTTTGAATAACTTTATTAAACCTACCCTACTTCGGACGCCTGGGCAACAACAAACCTCAACCTTAAACCTTTTCAATCGTGCTTTCTAAGGATCGACAATCATTCCTAAAACGCCCTACAAGGCGCAACTTTTTACAGCTAGCCACTGTCGCTACCCTATCAGGTCTAACCCTGTCTGGATGTGGCTGGACTCTAGCTAAGGTGAAACCAACACCTCCTTCACCAGGTGACAGAAATAAACTATTTATCTACACTTGGACTAACTATACCGATGATGAGCTACTAGACCGCTTTACCGAAATAACTGGAATCAAAGCTTTAGTCGATGTCTTTGATTCCAACGAAGCTATGCTTGCTCGACTTCAGGCTTCTGGGGGCGGAGCCTATAGCATTATCTACCCGTCTGACTACATGGTGCGGAAGATGGTTGAGTTGGATCTGTTGCTCAAACTGGACTTTGAACGCATCATCGGAATGAATCGACTTTTTTCTAAGTTCCTCAATCCTATATATGACCCCAACAATTTGCACAGTATTCCTCTGAGCTGGGGAACAACGGGTTTGATTTACAACTCCAAAAAACTATCTAAAGTACCGGAGGATTGGAGCTATCTTTGGCAAGATAAAGACAAATTATCGAGACGGATGACTTTGCTCAACGATGTGCGAGAAGTGATGGGTGCCACTTTGAAAATGTTGGGTTACTCGTACAACTCTACCAATCCCCAGGAGATTAAAAAAGCCTATGAAACGTTGGTGGACTTAAAACCAAGTATTGCTTCATTTTCTTCTGATGCTTGGCGATCGCAAATTCTGAGTGGGGATTTATGGATTGCGATGTGTTACTCCTCGGATGCTGCTGAAATCATGGCAGAAAACCCAGATTTGCAGTATGTGCTACCGAAAAGCGGTTCTTCCTTGTGGACCGATACCTTGGCAATTCCTAAAACAGCTCCCAATCTTGAGGGTGCCTACGCTTGGATTAACTTTATGTTAGAAGCAGATGTTGCTGCTCAAATTTGTGAACGCTTGAGCTTCGCCACACCAAACCAAAAAGCCTTTAAGCTATTGTCCCGTGAAATCCAAGAGGATCAAAGTTTGTTTCCAGAATCATCAGCGTTAGAACGTTGTGAAGGTCTTGCACCTGTTGACGAAGTTAGCGAACTTTATGACCGCTACTGGACTAAGTTGACCAGTGGTTAGGAGTTAGGAATTAGCCCTTTTTAACACCCTAAAGTTTAGGAAACTAGTACGGAACGGCAGAAATAAACATACCATTCAAAATACCTCTAAAAAAGAGCGTAACGCTATTGATAATTGCTAGAGATAACAAATAACATTCCAAGAATTAGAGTGATAAAATCCTAAAGAATCAAGCACATTTTGAATAGTTTTCAATTTATATATCAAATATACCATTTTTATTAAAAAATGGTATATATCTTGGAATAATGACTAATAACTAATGACTAATAACTAATGATAAATAACACTGAAAGCGTTACTGATAACATTGCTGAGTCCCCAGTTATGCAAGATAAGAGACACTTACGATGGCAGTGGTTAGAACCCCTAGGATTGCTCAGTCCAGCAGGTATATGGTTAGCTTTGTTGTTGGTGCTGCCAACCCTAGTCATTTTTGAACTAAGTTTGGTACCCAACATTAGACCAGGAGATGTGGTCAATCCCTCTGGTATTGATAATTATTTGCGGGTATTTGATCCAGTAATCTTGCAAGTGATAGGGCGATCGCTTTTTTTGGCCATGGGAACCACTGTGATTTGTCTTCTGCTAGGATTTCCTGTGGCTTATTGGATTGCTCAGCTAGCACCCAAGCGGTGGCAAAATTTACTGCTGCTTGGTTTTATCTTACCGTTGTGGACATCTTCTCTACTGCGTTCTTATGCCTGGATTACCATTCTGCGACCGACTGGGGTTCTCAATACAGTCCTGACTAGTCTTGGACTACCAGGGTTGGATTTGCTCAATCGTAGTGCTGCTGTATTGATTGCCATGGCTTACAGCTTTCTGCCATATATGGTGTTGATTCTCTATGCGTCTATAGAAAAATTAGACAAACGTTTGTTAGAAGCGGCGGCAGATTTAGGGGCAAATCCCTATCAAACGTTTTGGAAGGTAACCGTACCCCAAACTCTACCAGGAATTGCTGCAGGTTCTTTGCTGGTATTTATCTCTGGATTAGGGGATTTTGTTAATCCGGAATTGCTAGGGGGAGCATCGAGTATGACTGGAGCAAGATTGATTTATAACCAGTTTTTAGGAGCTACTCAAAACTGGGGATTTGGGTCAGCTTTGAGTATGATGTTAATTTTGGTGGTGAGTATAGCGATCGCACTTTTGATTAAGTATGGTGATCCAAAAGCACAGCCCTAGCACTATAGTAAAGGGAGTAGGGAGTAGGGAGTAGGGAGTAGGGAGTAGGGAGTAGGGAGTAGGGAGTAGGGAGTAGGGAGTAGGGAGTAGGGAGTAGGGAGTAGAGAAATTCGGATCAACAATTCTCACAATTCCTACAGGGATCCCTATCAAAAGAAAATGTTTGCATTCATAAAAATGGAAAATTTTAACTATAAACTTAAAATTAATTAACAAGTAACAAGTAACAAGTAACAAGTAACAATTTACGAATAACAATTGACGAATAACAATTGACGAATAACAATTGACGAATAACTAATGACTAATGAACAACTATACCATCAGCAGGAGGAGCTTACCCTAGACATGGTAAACTCTCAACCAAAACTCCGGGTTTCTTGGCAAGGTATTTTCTCCCTGGTGATGTTCTTTTATATGTACCTACCCCTGCTGGTACTGACGTTTTATAGCTTCAATGACTCTAAATACAGCGCCCAGTGGCAGGGATTCACGTTTAAGTGGTACCTAAAACTATGGGAGGACGAGAGTGTAAAGACCGCACTATTCAATAGTCTCACGGTAGCGCTAGTGGCAGTAGGGATTTCTGCGGTATTGGGTACCATGATGGCAGTCGGTTTAGCCCGTTACCACTTTCCAGGGAAACGCTTGTATCGAGGGATATCCTACTTACCCCTGATTATCCCAGATATTGCGATCGCAGTGGCAACTCTCATCTTTTTGGCAGTTATGGCTATTCCTCTGAGTCTGTGGACTATCATAGCAGCTCATATAGTTTTCTGTTTGGCTTATATTGCCATTGTTGTTTCCTCCCGTATCACCCAGCTTGACCCTCACCTAGAAGAAGCAGCCCTCGATTTAGGAGCAACGCCTCTACAAGCTTTTATAAAAATCTTACTACCGGAATTGATGCCAGGGATTATTGCTGGTTGTTTATTGTCTTTTGTCCTAAGTATGGATGATTTTCTGATTTCTAGTTTTACCGCTGGGACTGGTGCAACTACCCTACCCATGGAAATCTTTAGCCGCATCCGCACTGGTGTTAAACCAGATATAAATGCTCTTAGTGTTTTGCTAATCCTGGTATCAGGTGCAGTTGCTTTTATCGCTGAATGGCTCCGTTATCGGAGTGTGGAAAATCGGCAATAATCGGGAATCGGGAATCGGAACCCACCCCTAACCCCTCCCAGGAGGGGAACGGGAATCGGGAATCGGAACCCACCCCTAACCCCTCCCAGGAGGGGAACGGGAATCGGGAATTTTTCACTGATAGAAGGTTACTTGATATCATTACATTCCTTAGTTCAGCAACCCCAAAATTGATAATTCATTCTTGATAAGTCATCCTTGATTTCAATTTATCTAATTTTTCTTCCAATTGAGTGGTAAGTTGCTCGATCCGATGGTCATTACTTAAGTAGGGAGATGTAGTTTGAGCGATTCTGAATAGTTGAGTAGCGATTAATTGTTGTTTTTCACCCCAAAGTGTCTTGACTGAACGCAACTGATCTTGTTTGAGCCAATTAAACCAAAAGTGAGCATAACGGATTGAGGAACGAATTCCCCGTGCTGTTCTAGGATATAAATCCCAAAGAGGCATGATATATTGGGGTTGGTATTTCAAACCAACGGATAAGCACCAATCCTGCCATTTAAATGCCAATATAGTTGGATTAGTGCAGATGGGAATCCAAGGAATTCGTAGGGCATCGGCTACAATGGCTCCATGCATAGCTTCTGTTAGTAAGATGTTGGTTTTGCTGATGGCAGATAATACTTGCTCGACAGGCAAACTAGGGTCAATATACTTAAAGCCGATTTGTTCACAAATTTGATGCCAGGCTTGACCGCCATATCTGGCAGATTTAGCATGGGGCATAACGGCAAATTGATGGATTTTTTGACTGGTTGGATGGAAGAGTCGTCTGACTAGCACTGCTCCATCGGTAACGGCTAATTGAGGGGAAATGTCTAAGGCTTTGGCGGAGAGGGGTCCTCTTACACAGTAAATTGTCCAGGAATCTTGGAGTTTTGGTAACTTTTCATAACCGACTCCGCTACTAAAAATGATGATTCGGCTAGCATTGGGTAAACGCTTGGGGAGTAAATTATTTAGGAGGGTACCGATTCCAACAAAGGCGGTGCTTTCATCCTCATCTAGTAAGTTAGGGATTAACTGTTGCCATAGCCAAGGGTTTAGGTCATCGCCGAAGTTATTGAGACCACCAGGGAATCGTTTCGATGAATATTGGTAGTAGAATAGTTTCATTATTGTTATCCCCTAATATGTCGTATTTTACTTCGGTAGAGCCACTAAAGATTTATGTTCCGGCCTTGACCAGCTGGTCAACAGTTAGTTTTAGTTCTGGGAAAGTTGGTGATTCAATAGATTCACAGCCTGTAAAGGTTTTGCCTTCTTTATATTCATTATCAGCTAACTCGTATATCCAAACTGTAGGAATTTTAGGAGACCCAATGTATCGGGTTCCTCCCAGAGCTTTATAGTCAACAATCCAGTATTCTGGAATGCAAAATTTTTCATATTCAGCCAGTTTGGTTAGATAGTCATCTTGCCAGTTGGTACTAACGACTTCCACGATTAACTTAGCTGATTTACCGATTGAGATACTTGACCTGTCTTGATGCAGTCGCTCATGGGGGGGACCCCCAAGACCGCTTAGGTGCGCTTTCCGTAGGCGAATTAAATTCGCCACGGGTCGCACCTCTGCATCGCTTTTTTCCAGTATGGATCTTCCGCAACAGTTTGTTTATCCAATACAATGATATCTGGTAAATAGCCTTCTCCCTCTTGATAGGGTTTGACAAGACAAGTTCGAGGAATAAAGTAGGGTAGTGAAAGTCTCTCAATGTCAACATCTATCTTTCTGGCGATGAGAGCTGCTACTTGTTCGTGGAAACCGGTGGGACGCATAGCTACAATTCTACCATTCCGAAGTTCATAGTTTCCTCCATCCTCTGGGTACTGTTCTAAGAATTCATCAAAGGTTAATAGTTTTGATACTGCTTGAACCATAGTTGGGACTGGTTAATAAGTAGTATTGGGTTAGTATCTAGTTTAAGTATAGCGTTTTACAATGATAGGTTAAACTATTGGTTGCTAAAAAAGGGCTGCATCTATACTCCCTATTCCCTAAAAACCAGCGGTGTAAGTACATCAGCAAATTGATAAATGTTATATAATAAGGAGATAAAACCCATGTACCAAAATCCATTTGCCATCGACTTTTATATGGAATTGTTGCTAGCCAATAAAACTCTTGTTAGTTTATTTTTAACTCGATTTCCCTGAAAGCCAATATAACCCTGTCCCAAGGTAATCTGTTGAGACCAATGAGATTGATTGCACCAACGATAATAGGCAGGTAAGGCAATAGTTTCTAAGAAATAACGCCACTTCTTGGTAGTACTTGAAGGGGTAATCGCTTTGGCACGAATTCGACCATTATTAACCATAGCGCTACGTAAATTAGGCTCTTCTTTCAACCGCTTAAGGGCTGAAATTAACGCGCTAGGGGTAGCCACTTCCAGATAGTCTAGTGGGCTATAGCGTTCTACTTGATAAGCAGCTTCACATCCGAGAATAGCAGGAACCCCCGCTAGCCAAGCATTGTAGAGTTTGGTAGCTGGTTTGGTCAGGTAATTGCGGTGGAGGCAGCCTGTGTTGCCCTCAAAGCTACGCACAGCCACAATAGCATCAATCTGACTGTAGTCATGCCAGCGATTGTCTAGGTTGCTATAGTCATGCCAACGATTGCTATTGATTACTGGTTGCCAAGATAACCCTAGTGCTTGGAGTTGTTGTTGCCAGGAGGGATGCTTTAACTGTAGCGCGAGATTAAATTCATGACCAAAGAAGGCGATGGTTTTAAAGCGATCGCATCGTGCTGGATGGCGCTGAATTAACCCTGGCTGAGTCCAGTGGGGTAGGTAGTAACTATTGCGCAAATGCATTGTTTCCAGAGGATTTTGTACCACATGGAGTTGAGCATAGGGATAGGGTCTTTGTTCAGCTTTAATACAAATCAGCAATAACTTTGGTCCTGGCTTGAGCTGGTTTTTGTGAGCTCGTAAGCAATTGCGGTGGCTCAGGACAATCCCTTCTCTGGGCAATTCTGCTACTAGTTCGCAAGGGAAACCATCGGCTTTCAGGCGTAGATAGGTTTGTAAAGTCCAGGCATAGATACCAATCCCAAAGCCTTTCCAGTTCTCATCGGCACTTTTGGGCATGGTGTCCGGCCAGAAACCCTGAGGAATGTAGAAGTAAATTGGTGGTAATTTATCGGTCATGTGAGGTACTTTTATTCTTGGTTTTAGGAAACAGGGAGTCGGGAGTCGGGAGCGGTGCGACCCGTGGCGAATTTAATTCGCCTACGGAAAGCGCACCGAGGGAGTCGGGAGCGGTGCTACCCGTGGCGAATTTAATTACGGGTCAAGGGCACCGAGGGAGTATAAAAAAAAATTTTTTTGTGCCTCATTAGACTAGTAATCCTAGCAATAATGATTAGCCATTAGGGATTACCCTGACCCAAAAATCCAGGGACTATTTGATAAGTGATTAACGGAACTTGATCTCAACTTTGGCGTCAGCTATCAGCGTGTCGCGTATCAGCCCAAGGCCAATGGCTGACGGCTGACAGCTGACAGCTGAATGCTTACACTTTGTCTTTATCTTGTGGCCAAAAAAAGCGCAATTTTACCATATCATCTTTTGGAAAAAATTACCCGTTTGGGTACTGCGAACCTAAGGATCTGTATGAGACAATATGGCACAGCTAAGCAAAAGTGTAAGGATGGTGCCTCTATCGAGATATTGGGAAATTTTAAGACTTGATCCTGCTAGTGTTGGGTGTGGTTACAAAAAACTGTTACTACCGCTGGCATGGGAGTTTTTTCAACAGAAGTGTCTAGAATTAGATGCTCCAGAAACGCGAACGCATTTGTCGGTGGAGCAGCATCGGGACATTCAAACCTCCCTATACGCCTGGTTTCACCCTGAGGCGTCTGGGTCACCCATAAGTCGTGCTAGAGCAGGACTTTGTCTTCGTTGCTATGTCTCTTACCCAATCCTGAAAGCTTGCAAGAAACTCGCTAGTTTATATAGCGCTAGTCATCACTTCACCTATCGGGATTTGCTGCCATTTGTGCTTGATGATGATGGTAAAGTACTCATCATCTTAGATCAGGATGGTACAACTCAACTTATCCTGAATGGCGATAGGGAAACCAAAAAAACCGATTACCAATTTTTTACCGTTGAAGTATTACGAAAATATAATCTGAATTCCCCATCCAAGTCTAGGTTAGATGATTGGGTCTACTATCAAACCAAACAAAATCCCAAACTCAAAGACTTCTTATCGGAGCGGGGACTTTGTTTTCTCAGTGACTGGGCGCTGCTGAATCGAGCTAGACCGACACAATTTGAACAACTCTTGCCACGCGATCGCAATATCCTAGAAGCCTTTCATGGGGTGTACCGTAGGGACAGACGCCAACAGCCAACAAAAAAAGCTAGACGTTGTCCGGATCCCACTCAGTCTCAACTTGAAGAAATGAGACACCTCTTGCAGGAAAAATCGGTAATTGTCAACTCTCTAGTACAGCTGAGGGATGAACTCAAACATCTAGCCAGACTGCTACGGCAATATGACATATGGATTCGCAGCGGATTTCCGCCATCGGAACCCCTAGAGGTGTCGGATCCGGATACTGGACGGAACCGAGAGTTACCAGACCGAAATTTTACCAACCCTTTAGATGCGATCGCACGACAAGAATTACAGCAATTCTGTGGTCAGCAACTCATAGCCTGTTTGGATTTGGGGATAGAGCAAGGGCTAACGGACCACATTACCAAGCTACAGCGCAGTCGAAGTTATGCCCGTTTTGCATCAAAGGTTATATCAGGTCTTGAACTGATCTACTGTCGCGGTAAATCTCAAGCCGAGATTGCCTCTATTTTAGGAATGACCAATCAGTCCCAAGTGAGCCGGGTGCTAAATCCAAAGGATCTGCTCAATCGGGTGCGGTTTTGGACAATAGACAAACTTTTCCACATTATCTCCCATGCAGCACATCAGTTTAATCTAGCAAATATGTCTAGGGATCCAGACTATTTTAAAAACCTAATGGAACACCTAGAAGCTTTCGTGGATGCTGAAGTCTTCCAAGAAGCAGCTGCAGAAATCATGACAGGGAAAAACCGTTCTACTAATAGCCTATATACCCAGCGACTATGCCGCTACCTTGAGAAAGCGATCCAGGAAAATCATGACTAGTTATTCTGTTAATTCCACCGACCTCAGGCTTGTGCAACCAGAATGTATTTGGTTAGAGTCCGAACAGTTTGAGCAAGCAGTACAAATGAGCAATCAAGTCATCTCAGAAGCACGCCAATGGCAAACCTATCTGAATGGACTAGGATTACTTAGTTTTACACAATGGTTAGAGGAAAAGTTATCTAATATCCTGATATCTCATAATTGTTGTTCTTTACGACAACCTAAATACGCTAATGTGATTGAAGCGGTATGTAATCTTATCGTAGGCGAATTTAAGATTTGTTTACTTACCAGTGAGAGTTTAATTGATGAAGTAGTCACTGTACCGATAGCCGCCATTGATTTACCAGAATTTGCTGCTCATTTCTATGTTGTAATTGAAGTGCAAGAAGAGCTAGAAACTGCTATTATTCGAGGCTTTATCCGTTACGACGAACTGGTTAATTATCGACAAGTTTGTAATTTACATCCTGAAGTTGATTGGAACTATAGTTTACCTCTATCATTGTTTGATCCTGAGCCAAATCACCTACTCTTTTATTTACGTTTCTTGGATTCCGCTGCCATTGAGCTACCAGTAACTTCCCCTAATTCACTCCCTAGGCTATCTCTGAATCAACCTGACTTGGAAACATTAGAAACATTATTAGATCGCCTACAATATCCTGAGCAAACTCTTTGGCAAACCTTAACTTGGGAGCAAGGGCTGACTATACTCCAAAGTCCTGAATTACTGGATTTGTTATATCAGTGGCAACTAACTTCCCACAGAACAAAGTCCCTTTCGATTCGGATTACAGAAGTATTTACTATCCTAACTCAAAAGGCTATCAATACCCAGGAATGGTTGGAGGGTAAATTAGACGAATTGGCTCAAGGTTTAGGATTGTTTATCCCTGAAACCATTACTGCGAATTCATCGGTATTTCGGTCAATTGATAAATTCGATAATGTGATTAATGAGCTTAGATATCAAGGAATGGACATTCCTCCCGAACCAGGTCGATCCTATCAGGACATTGATTTAGGTGAAATTGCTTTACGACTATGTGCCGTCACCTGGCCGATTGACTCTCCAATTCCTCCCCCAAAATGGTCATTGCTGCTAATTTTAGGAACCCAGCTTGGTACTCCTTTACCTGATGGATTCAAGCTACAAGTTAGCAATCTAAGGTCTATTATACATGAGCCTGTATCAGCGCTTGATGATCCATTTTTGTTTGCCCGTGTGGAAGGACGCTCAGATGAAAAATTTGTTGTAACTATTATCCCACCGGATAGTTCAGCACAGACCTTATCTCCTTATGCATTCGATCCTAGTTAAACAGCATTTTCAGTTATTGATTAAAAATGAAACAGGGAACATCGAATCTGTCAACAGGGAAATTTCATAAAAATATCCGAGGATTATTTTGGGTAATGACTACAGTTTTTGAAATTAAAATTTGGGATAAAAAAGATGATAATTCTTGTTTCTTTTTGCTGCTATGGGATGACAGAAGAAGGCAGCTATCTGCCAGCCTGAACTATTGCCAGGAAATACAAAGATGTTATCAACGGTGGCGACAGCGCTACACTAGGTTTTACGAATTTACGTCAGTGAAACCTATAGGAGATAGTGGCAGAATTAATCCTGGTTCAGGTGACCCATGTTATGATTTGATGGAGGCAGAAAGAGAGTTCCTCAATGCTTTCCAGCGTTGGTTAGGAGAAGGCGAGGTTCGTAAGATTCAACAGCGGATTCGAGACGAATTCACTCGTGTTGCTCACTTGATATCGGAAGACGGCAAGGGGATTGGTACTCACCCCAGTGTTGATATTTTCGTAGCTTGTGACTCTATAGAAATGGAACGGTTACCATGGGAAACTTGGGAACTTGCTCCTGAAGGCACACCCCTGGGGAGGGTTCGCATTTTCAGAAGCGCTATGGATAATCCGGATCCCATTGCTTGTACTAAGCCCCTGACAGCTTGCAGTGCGACCCCGCGCTTTTTCAAAGCGCTAGGGAACGCGCACCTTAGAAAAACCCGCATTCTAGCTATCTTCGGAGATGATCCCAGACTACCGTTGCAGGATGATTGGAAAGCTGTGCGATCGCTTAAGTCTATTGCTGAGGTCGAGCGAGTAACCTGGCAACCCCATGAAAACCATGTCGATATCAAAACCAAAATTGCTAATGCTATCTGTGATCAACGAGGCTGGGATGTGCTGTTCTTTGCTGGACATAGCGATGAAACCACAACCACAGGAGGAAGACTTGCGATCGCTCCGAATATATCCCTGTCGATTAGTGAACTCGAAGAAAAATTAACTCAAGCTAGAGAACATAGATTGCAGCTGGCCATTTTCAACTCCTGCAGTGGTCTGAGCATTGCCAACTCTCTGATTAAACTTGGGTTACAGGTAATAGTGATGCGGGAACCCATTCGCAATGATGTGGCTCAGAGTTTTCTCCAGCAGTTCTGTAAGCCCCTAGCTGACCATAGAGATGTTTACGATGCACTACTCGAAGCCTGTCAACATCTCCAATCCGTAGAGAAATTTGCCTATCCCTCTGCCTATCTGCTGCCCTCTTTATTTAATCCTCCCGGTTTGATTCCCTATCGCATTGAGCGGTTTGATTGGAAGAAAATGCTGCTGCAGTGGTTACCGACAAGACCAGAAGCGATCGCATTGGGAACAGTTTTACTGCTGAGCGTCATCCCAGCTATTCAAGTAGAATTATTGTTCGATATCCGAGCGTTAGTTCAAGCTGTCTATCGTAATTTGACGAATCAAGTACCAAAGCATACCTTAGCGCCTGTTTTGTTAGTTGCCATCGATCAGGAATCTCTAGATCAAGCTGATGAAGCAATAGAAAGCACACAAGGTAAGTTGATTGATTCCGAATACTTAGCCAAGTTGGTAAGACACCTATACGCCTTGAATGCTCAAGTAATCGGCATTTACTACAGTCGGCATATCTACCAACCTAGATACGAAAACCTTGATCAAGCCATTCGCTCTGCTGTGGAAAAGCAGAATACTTGGTTTGTGCTAGCAACAGATAAACAAGATAAAGTCGCTAGTCGCAAATGGAGTTTAGAAGGGTACATAGACTTTGAGCCTTGGACTATTGAACAGCCTCTAGATCCCACCTGTATAGACGAGTCATGTCCGTTTGCCTATCAGCTAGCAGTAGCTCATCTGCTCAATCACCAGTCATCTTCAGATAGTTTACCCCAGCCAACATTAAACAGTACAGTAGATTTTCAGTCCCAAGTCAGTGATTATCTAAAGCCAGGAAAGACTCACAATCAAGGGCTGATTCCTTTCAATCAATCTGCTCCTCCTTTTGGACTAGCTTCCATTATTGACTTTTCTATTCCTCCTAGACAAGTTTACAAATCTATTACAGCTAAGGAACTTCTCAATTTTCCTGTGCCTAATCCAGAACTCCAACACCATGTGATGCAGCAAGTTGTTATCATCACCCATGGTGACTACAATGACACCGAAGATGACTTTTACTTTCCGTCAGTTGCTGGCTATTGGTGCCATTACTATCAACCTGTTGAACAGGATCTAAAGCAGTGCCTCGAAGTATTAACTAGAGGAGAAGTATTTGCTTATATGGTTCACCATATAATCCGGCAGCATCGGGTAGTTTTTATTCCTGATCATTGGGTTATTTTTCTAGGGGCATTCCTAGGAAAATGGACTACTATTATCCTGGTCAAAAAAACATTACTACAGCGACATGAACAGGTATTAACCTTGGGAAGTATAACAGGAATATACGGATTATTTGTATTGCAGGTTTATATCTCAGCATTAGTATTGATTCCGTGGTTTTTACCGTCAATACTAGTTTGGTTTTACTATAGTTTCGCTATCCAAAAATATTATTTAAGGTAGGAGTGATTTTGAATAAGATATATTCCATGACTAAGCTAAGATCAAAACTTACGAATACTAATACCCAAGTGCCAATGACTCAAACAGAAAAACATCCACGAAAAAGACAAAAAAGACCATGGTGGAAGAAGCCCTTAGATAATTCCATTTTTCAAAACATCGTTAACTCGACAGGGAATGAATTCGAACAGGAAGATAGCTTGACATTAAAGTTATTCATGATTTTAATTATCCTTATTAGTTTTTTTATACTCCCTTTTCTAACTCAGTTTCTAGATTTTCAATGAATAACACTAGTGCTGAGGTAAGCATTCAGCATTCAGCTATCAGCTATCAGCTATCAGCTATCAGCTATCAGCTATCAACTATCAGCTATCAGCTATCAGCTATCAGCTTATGGGTTAGGTCCGATGCGTCGAAGCCTGCCCCACAAGGCTGACCACTGACCGCTGACCACTGACCGCTGACCACTGACCGCTGACCACTGACCGCTGACCGCTGACTGCTGTTGGCGTAGCCTGCGCGTAGCGCATATGCTTACAACTCAACACTGACGCCCTCAAATGAACAAGTGATACCAGAACTGGATAGCTAACTGCATAAGCTCAAAGCCGCTACACCTATGGATTGTAGTAGGAACCTGTAGTAGGGACTTGTAGTAGGTACCTGTAGTAGGTACCTGCTCTGTTGCAGATTCGTAACGTTCACATAGGTCTAGAGGATGAATACTCAGGTAAGACAGTTTAACGGTGTTCTCTTACAAGGGGTAGTAGAAGGATTAATGGATGGTGTCTTGATTCTGAACGCTCAGGGAGAGTTAGTTCATAGCAATTGCTATGGTCGCTTTATTTGTGCTCAACTGGCAGTGGATAGGTCAAAATCTAACGTTGTTCCCAAAGAAATCAGGCGTGTTTGCCAAGCTGTGCTCGACAGCTGTGAGTTATATCCAAATCAGTCAATAATTATCGAGTCTGAAATTATTACTGAACCCTCAACATCTTTTCGGATTCGAGCCGTTAAGCTCACCTTAGACTCCTTTGAAAATCCCTGCATTTTAGTAACACTAGAAAATCACGATCAATATGCTGGGAGTTTTGCGATCGCAGAGGTGAATAAATATGACTTGACTCCTCGTGAGGCCGAAGTTTGGTTACTGCGTCGTGCTGATTACAGCTATCAGGAGATTGCTGATGAATTGCTCATTACTCTCAACACGGTTAAGAAGCACTTGAAAAATATTTATGCTAAAATTAAATTTTACCAATTTAAACAGCAATTTTTAGAAGCTAATTAAATTATTTAGTTATAGCAGCCTAGGGAGTCGGGAGTCGGGAGCGGTGCGACCCCGCACTTTTTTAAAGCTAAGCGTGAACGCGCATTCCCTGGGAGTCGGGGTCATAAAAATGTCTTTAACTATACCCAATTATCGAAAACTACTTCTTCGCTCTCCCCACACTAGCCACACTAACCCCTCTCCCCACACTCTCTTCCCTGTTCCCTATTCCCTTTTCCCTTTTCATACATGCCAGCATTTTGTCTTATTATTTATGACTGATTTCCAAAAATCCAATGATAAAATGGACTAAAGAAGCTATTCACAAAAAGTTCCAGTTCGCAAGCTGCTACTAAATCTGTCTTGAGGTGTTGGCGATATCTAATCAGGTGAAGGATAGTCTTGCCCAAATCATTGATTAGGTAAACTAGAATCATGAAAGGCTTTTGCCAATGTTGAAAGCGCAACATGCGAGTGGGATACCGACTTAAGCCCACACCTCGAAATAATTTCAATAAATAGTCTTTTTCCAAACGCCATTTGGGAATTTGATGCTCAATACACATTTGAGGGTTATGCCAAATTTCCCAACCGGCTTTTTGAATATAGGATAAGGTTTCTATATCTTCTCCTTTAGCAGATAGGGATGTCGCACACACCCCCTTGAGCCAAGGCTGTTCAGGAACATTATTTAACCAGGCTTGCTTACGAATCACTAACCCCGCACCCACAGGAAATACCCCTTGACGAGGCTGATAACAAAATGGCTCTTGACCTCGTTCTATGATAGCGATAAAACAAGCAATTCGGTTAAAGTTTTCCGGTGGTTTAACTTCATAGTCTCCATAAATTTGACTACCATAAGCACCAGCTTGGGGATGGGAATTACCAAAATTATAGGCAGCACTAACCCAATCAGGAGTAGGGAGATTATCATCATCTAAAAACCCGACATACTCACCTTTAGACTCCTGGATAGCACGGCGTCGAGCAAATGCTATCCCCTGTTTTGGTTCAAAGTAATATCGGATCGGATAAGCTTCTGGATGGGATTGATACTCCTGAACAATTTTGCTGGTATTATCAGTGCTGTTATTGTCAATAATTATAATTTCCCAAGCAAAATGGTCAGTTTTAATTTGAGACAGTAATCGTTTTAGAACCTTAGGTAGACGAGTTTCGCCGTTATAGGTACAGATAGCAACTGTGAAATCAATCATGGGTAGTCAACCATTAGAGTCCCTTTTGAATTAAGAATGTAGAATTAAGAATTAAGAATTAAGAATTCTGCATTCTGCATTCTACATTCTGCATTCTGACAGACAACCTACCCTACACCGAATCGCCTTGGGCGAACAACCTTCAACTGCTCTGCCTTAAGCAACCAATATAAAAGTCGTAGCAGCATTATCGATCAGGGTTTCAGCCTGCACCTGATTCAGGATTGCTAAGGTTTCATCACCGAAGCTAATCACAGCGTTGTTACTTTCTTGAGTAACCGATAACTGACCAAAGGTTAACCCATCTGCTAAACCGATGAAGTCTTCACTGACTTGGAAATCCCCAATCGTATCAGTTCCTTCACCAGCGGCCAAGATGAAGGTATCACTACCATCACCACCAGAGCCATTATCACCAAATAGGGTATCATTGCCAAGACCGCCTCGCAGTAGGTCATCCCCAGCATCACCCCAGATTTGGTCATCACCTTTCTGACCAAACAGGGAATCATTACCGGCTTTTCCACCAATGCGATCGCTTCCAGCACCCCCGTAAATTACATCATCCCCTCCAAGGGTATTGTCAGAGGAACGGCTGTTGAAGTCACCTCGTAATACATCATCTCCATTCCCCCCAAAGATAGTATCATTACCTAAAGCACCAGCAACTGTATCATTGCCAGCTCGGGCAATGATTGTCTCATCAGCTTCGGTGCCAACTAGTTCATCATCTAATGGGGTTCCCGGACCGGGGTTGACTGAAAAGATAGTAATGGTTTCACTGTCTTCTTGAGCCACTATCAGCAGGGGTTCACCATTGGGGCTGTCTTCCACAGGAATAAATGTTAGCCCCTCAGGCTCACGGTCTACTGGCTCATCTGGATTGCCACCATTATCATTGGGCAGATATTGGACAAATTCAGGAGCCGTGGGATTAGTGACATCGTAGACAATCACCCCGCCTATTCGTTCGAGGCCGATAAACGTGTAAGTGCGATCATTAATGACCCCGGTGACAATTCCTTCCGGTTCTGGTCCTTGATTGTCACTGCGATCGTCAAAGGTATCAGGAGTGCCGCTAGAATTAAATAGTTCAGGAACTTGCTGAGCTGTAATTCGTTCAAAATCATCACCACTATCAAACACTAGGTTGCCAAACTGATCCCAAATTGAGAAAGAGCGCCCACCGTAGGAGAATAGCTGGTCAAAATCACCATCATTATCCAAATCCCCATCAATGGTAGATATTCTCAAACGACCCAGTTGAGACTCTTGTTGCAAGGTTTCAGCATCGGGAAACGCATCTGGGTCGAGGGTCAAGTTTGCAATCCGTTCCTCTTCATCCCTGATATCCCCTTCATTGGCAGTGACGTAGTAGGTTTGACCGTTTGCCTCAAAAGATGCGATCGCATCTGGTTGGTATAGACCGAAAACCGGCCAATTTTGGATGTTGATGGCATCATCCTCATTACTAGCATCCAGGGCATTGTTCTCACCCAGGTCGATCAGACCTAAGACCACAGGAGTTGGATTGGGGTTCAGAGGAACCGAGCCATCCACCGGAATCTTCTGTTCGAGTACTCCAAAGTCATTGTCATTGAGTACAGCCAGTTTGCCATCATCCAGTAGCGCTAGACCTTCTGGTTTATCACCAGCGAGATACCCAATCGAAGGCAGGTTTGTCACTTTTATCTTATTGACCGCCTGAATCCCAAGAGCATCTAGGTCATCCGCACTCAACTGCTCTAGAGTAGAGTCAGTGGGTAGTGTGGGGGCATCCGGAGCAAGCAAATTAGTGGCTTTTGTCAGGTCTATTTGGAAGATAAACTTCTTTGCTTTATCACCAACTGCGGAATCTCGCTCAATGACAAATAATTTTCCATCCTCAGCGTATACCGCATCACCAATCTTATCTACTCGTCCTCCACTACGTAAAGCAGGGTCTTCGAGCAAGTAAACATACTCAGCAACGGCATTACCTGTGGTAGTATCAATTCCGAGAATCCGAATCACATCCGAGCTATTAGACGTAGCACGGTCTGGATTCTGTAAAGGAGTTTGAATAAAGGCGTAGAGGATATTATCGTCTGGATCCAGAGCTACGGCCTCAAAGCCACGGTTACGGCGGCGATTGGCGTACTCCTCAGGTAAGGACTCAGTGCCAAAGCTTCCCACTGCTGCACCAGCCAAGGCAGCTGTTCCTTGGGGAACAAAGCGGTCAATCAGGACACCATCGGTATCAAAGTGGTAGATAGCTGGACGGTACTCATCCACCATCCAGAAGGTGCCATCCGCAGCGATTACTACCCCTTCCAGGTCAGCACCAAACTCATCTAAGGGCAGCAAATTGCCAGATAAGTCTACTGGTTCTTCATCCACCCCTGCAATATTGGGTAGTCCTGTGATTGGTGTGGTGCTATCTTGACGGGTCAAGAAAATGGTTTCGGTAATGGTGATCTCGCCAGAGCTGGGATTTAACTCAAAGCGGATCACGCGAGCTTGGTAATCCGGTAAGGCAAAGGGTCGTTCTTTACTCCCATCCCCATCCACATCAGTGGGTTCACCATTGGGTCCCCGGTCAGGAACCGTTACAAACTTCAAGTTGCCAGTTGCTGCATCCGTCCCTTCGTAGAATAAGCCAGACAGTCCGCCCAGTTTAATCTCCTGACCCCCTTCGGTAGTACCAAGTACAGGCAAGTCATTGAACTCAAATAGCTCTAGGGTGGGCTGACCTTGGCTGTGGTCTTTCACACCCAGAGGCAGGATATCCACCACTGTAGCGGACTCCAGGTCTAGCACCGCAAAGGCATTGTTTTCCTGGAGGTTGACAAAGGCTGTAGTACCATCGCTTGAGACAGCAATGAATTCTGGTTCCACATCCTCAGCAACAGTCTTGTCTGGGAAAATACGTACACCTTTTGCCCGGAATTCCGCTTCACGACCATTGAAGGCGCTGAAGTCTGCTGTAGCGACATTGTCTTGGGTTAGAGTTGCTAACCCACTCGACACATCAATGATACTGATCGATCCTTCAGGATCAATGCCATCATCCGCTACTCCTTCATTAGCAACCAGTATTTTGGTGCCATCAGGGGTAAACATGAGCATATCGGGTAGGGGCCCCGCTTGCACTACCTTCAGGGCATTGGGGTCAGCGGGATTTGTCCGAAACGCCGCAATATCTATAATTGCTACCTTCCCTGGATCAGTAGAGGTGCTAGCTTCTAAGGCTAGCGCCAGTAAACCATTGCTATAGGCTACGCTATTTGCTCCATCAACGTCAGGTATCAAAGAAGCAATATCAATTGGTGGTATTGCCTGAGTTGGATTGCTCGGATCACTGAGGTCTAGCACTTGCACCTCAGTTCCACCAGATACTACAAATAACTCTTGAGATATGGGGTCGTAGGCGGTAATTTCAGCGCCAATCTCACTAGAAAAGCTACCAATTTTCTCTAATATATCTGCCACAAATTCATCCTAGGTAGTAGACGGCGAGTACCTATATCAGCTATTAGCTATCAACTTATTGAAAGTTTTATAGCAATAATTATGTACTCATTACCCTGTTCCAAAGGAACCGCTTCGCGAATATTAAAATGCCTAATATTTTCTTGATTATCAAGAATTAAACTAATTTATTAGGACTTAATTATTAGGGTTTTGTTGCTCGATTAAATAGGTAGGTTAGTAGCGTTAGCGCTAAGGTTTTATAGTGTTGACTGTCCTTCAGGTTAATTGTTGAGAATCAACAGTTAAACCTCAGCCTATTACGTTAATTTCCTACCTACTTAGTTAGGGGTTGCGTCTGAACTCTACAGCTAGTGTTAATAATTAACCTTTAACCTGGAGATAGTGTGGCGATGGCTGAATAACGCCAACACTGATAGCATCAATATAACATCAATATAACATCAATATAATAGCAAGCTATCTGTGCTTTATTGAACGTTATTGAATAAGCTATTTGCTCAATCTGATCTGCATTCGCGAACGGAACATCCCATTGAGTGTGAACTAATTCAAAAAGAACAGCCAATGGAATTACCCACTCATACTAGGCTTATGACTAGCATGATGCTACCATGATGATAGCTATCACCTTGACTCCCTTCGGGTATGAGGATTTAACTTGATAATCCAGCCACATCAAGGCGGACTTTATTTATCTAGTTACCCATAACCTTGGTCTGGAGTTCAACGGAGTCTACCTAAGCTGATCTTCGATTCATTATCAAGTAGATTTTACCCTTTCCCTGATTTCATTGCAATCACTAGTTCAGCAACACCGACTTAAGGTTTTATTGAATTTTACTGTCTTGGATTTGATACTCTTCGATTAGCAAACTAAATCCAAATCATTGTAAGCATTCAGCCGTCAGCCGTGAGCTTTTAGCTCACGCTATTTGAGGTGCCGTCAGCTTTGTGGCACAGGCTTCTAACCTGTGACTTTCGTTACTATTAAACTAATGCTTACCTGTTTTATTCAAAAGCTGTTCGGTGTAGCGTTCCCATAGCCCATCAGCACATCAAGTAGCGTGCCCATAGCCCATAGCCCATCAGCTGATAGCTGATACGCGACACGCTGATAGCTTACAAATCATTTGTCTTTGATCTAAGCAACTGGGCTATAGATGCCCGCTGGCTAAGCAGCGTCTTCAGAGATGACCAAAGGAATCTGGGTAGCTTTAACCTACCAGTAGATGCTATCGGTCAGACTAATTAAGCCATAGGTTACTTGACTTAATATATTTTTGGATTTACGTAAAACTATACTATAAAAGAGTGTACTATAGTCAACTTTACATAATCTTACATAATTTGGTCTTTTTCTTACGTCACCTTTACTTAAAATTTACATGAGAAGCTACAGGTTTGGGTTTGGATCCAAATTCGGGTGGGTGTAGGGTCTTACCCTCTTGTGCGAAGATCTTCACACTCACTTTTACGCTTCCTAAGCCTGAGATATTACTCCTTCAATTAAACCCTCTAAAATTTAGGATTATAAAGTCATAGCAAAGGTATAGCAGAAGTCAGAAGTCAGAAGTCAGAAGTCAGAAGTAAAACTATTGCGCTTACTTAGCTTTGAGACTTTTGTCATGTCCTAACTGCCCTGGCGACTGCTATAACAGGGAGCAGGGAGTAGGGAGTAGGCAATATGGAGCAAAAATTATCATATCAAAATTACGACATTAATTGGTACATTATCGATTTATTATATTTTTTATAATTAAATTAATGTTATTAAAATCAAAATTAATAAATATAAAACCACAAAAAAATTAACTTAAACTTATTAAGTTAATCAGTTTTATAGCATTTATAAAATAGTTTAATTACACAATTTTTTGATTTTCGGGAACAGGGAACATGGGGAAAAGTGTGGGAAGTATGGGAAGTATGGGAAGTGTGGGAAGATGCGGAAATGGAACACATTTTTATAGTTTTTCCGATACTTACGAGGTACATTTAATTTTCTTACCCCCACTCCCGACTCCCGACTCCCGACTCCCTATTCCCCTACTTCCTAATTTGAGAATTGCTATAAAATAACGAAATCCCTTTCAGCAAGGGTTGTTACTCCTAACACTACTGCTAGGGTTCCATCTCCAACATTGATAAGAGAATTATTACTATCGGAGGTGATAGAAACTTCACCAAAGCTCAAACCATTGCCTAAACCAATGAAGTCAGTGCCCAGCTCGAAGTCTGTAATGGTGTCAGTACCTTCCCCAATCTCTAGGACAAAGGTATCACTGCCACTACCATTAGAGAAGTTATCTCCAGTCAGAGTATCATGACCGAGACCACCACTCAATAGGT
The DNA here is from genome assembly GCF_010672265.1 of Moorena sp. SIO3A2. Classification (NCBI taxonomy): domain Bacteria; kingdom Bacillati; phylum Cyanobacteriota; class Cyanophyceae; order Coleofasciculales; family Coleofasciculaceae; genus Moorena; species Moorena sp. SIO3A2. The sequence continues at coordinate 85,489 of NZ_JAAHHC010000023.1, read as the reverse complement.
CATCCCCAGCATCACCCCAGAGTTGATCATCTCCGAAGCCACCATAGAGGGAGTCATTACCAGATTTCCCGCCAATGCGATCGCTTCCTGAACCACCATAGATAATATCATCCCCACCAGCCTTACCATCTGGGGACCTGCTATTGTTATCTCCGCGCAGGATATCATCACCATTGCCACCAAATAAAATATCATTACCTAGTGCCCCAGCAATGGTATCATTTCCACCAAAGCCATTGATCAGATCAGCATCAATAGTCCCAATCAACTGGTCAGCCCCTTGAGTACCGTTAATCTCAGAGGTGGCTTCTACTATTGCTGTCGGAGATTGAATATGATCGAGGTCTAGCCCAAATGCTAGGAATTGGGTAATCTGGCTGTCATTGAAATTGTTATCGCTAGCAACAATTAGGGATTGTCTGCCATCCGGTAAGGTTGGACCAAATGCGATCGCTTCACTATTGTCGAGACGAATACCTAAGTCATCGAAATCCAACAGTAACCGTTTCTCAGCTACTTGCTCAACCTCTAAGAGTCCACTATCTGGGTCAGTGGGGTTGCTCAATAGGTTATCAACATCACTGATATCTGTAGCGTCTTGGAGCCGGACTTCATATAGCCTGAGATTATTTCCGACACCAACTGCAAAGGATCGCTCTAGGGCTAGTAAGGTTCCGGTATTATCTAGCGCTAGTAATTCTACTAAACCATTGTCAGCAAAACTGCCAGGAGGGTCAGGCTGATTGGGAATGGTGTCAGTGATGTAGAGGAATTCTTTAGCAGGTTCCCCAGTTTGTAAATCATACTGTAAAATCCGAACAGGGCTTTCATCTTCTAGTGTCGAAGCCGGACCATCCTGAATCAGAGCATTCTCTACTGCAGTATAAAGGAAGCGCTCATCTGGGCTAATGGTCAGGCTTTCAAAGGCACGATTGTTACGAATGCCCCTGGTTCCATCTGAGGTAGGTAAGAACTTATCTGGTACCGTCAGCTGATTGAACTCTTGTCCTGCTAGAGAGAATTCATTGACGAAGGGATTAAGAAGATTGTTAGCATCCCCTTCAGAGGATATAAACAAGGTTCCAGCACTAGTCAAGGCAATCCCTTCTGGATCAACACCCCGTTCTGGGAAAGGCTCACCGCTAGCATTCCGTAGAGTGGTGACACCTGTAAACCCTACATCACCGTTGTCTAGACTACCATCACTTAAATCAATATCAATAGTATAGAAACGAGCGGGAGCATTTTGGCTGCGGTCATCAGACAGACCATAGTAGACACCATTAGCAGGATCGTAGGCTAAACCAGAGATACCGCCAACTTCTGTATTCTCAAACTGGAATCCAGTATTAAAGCTAACCTCTCCGAGGAAGTTAATACCAGTGACAACTTTGGAGTTACTATCTACCACTGTAGGCTCTACCTCAACATCAACATATACTAGACGGTGGTCAGAACTAGGAAAGGGGAAATCACCCACTAGCTCAAAGGCAGGGTCATCACTTTTCGGCCAGAAAACCGTTGCGTCAGTGATAGTCAGATTTTGAGAAGGCAACACATAATCCACCCGTAGGTTGCCAGGACCACCAAAGTTTTCCTCACCAAAGTCAGCGGTGTCAAAGGCTGGATTACCTCCATGAGTCAGGTTATTCAATCCCTGGCGGTTGCTAGCATCCACCCCTCCCTCACTGGAGGGTGTAACAGAGGTGTTGACTAATGGGTTATCTAGAATTTGCAGGATGGCATTATCAGTACTATCCCCATCAAAGGGGTCAGCATTTTGGTCTCCCATGATCACAAAGCGATCGCTTGCCAACAGACCACCGAAGTTTCCTTGGTCATCATAAATGTAATCCCCAGCTCCGGGAGTGATATAGTCTGACCAGAACCGAATCTCATCGTGATTACGGGTACCGTTGCGGTCTTCTAGACCATCAAACACTGGAGGAGTAGGATGGCTAGCGAGAACATGAACCGTTTCACCGTTGATATTAATGGGAATATCCCAGTGACTCTTGGAAGAGAGGCGGAATACAGCTAATTCTTCCTCAGAGTACCAGGATTCCCCAGTTACTGGATCTACAGGAAGCAACGCATCTGGCATATCTTTCCAGAGGAAGTTTTGAAAGGTGCGTATATTCTCCGTATCAATCGGGTGTTTGGAGAATAGCACCATCCCAAACTGTCCTGGAAAGAACCCGAAGCCAAACGCATCATTACCCCCGCCAACTTCCCCGTTATTATCTAAGTCAAATCCAGAGGGAATCCCGGTGTTAGAAGGTGCGAGATAAACATAGGGAAAGTCAATCGCTGTCGCACCATTCTGACTAACCGAAAGATAGTTATCTTGGAAAAGTTTGGCCGCTTCTCCATTCTCATCGAAATCAAATTCATTGATTAGCAATACATCCGGATTAGCACGCTGAATAATTTCAGCCACTGCCTTGGCTTGGTTATTATCATAAGTAGATAAATCTTGAATTAAATCCCCTTGATTGGAGCGATTCAAAGAAGCGTTAAAGCTAGAAAAGCGAACGTCAAGATTAGACATATTAATTTTTTTTATACCTAAAGTTCGAGCACCTCAGTCATCAACTTAGTTACCTCAATACTGCGTCGGTTTTGGAAGTTCAATTCCTGGAGATCCCCCCTAACCCCCCTTAGCAAGGGGGGAACAATAGCTATGGCTCCTCTGGCTTCCCCCTTATTAAGGGGGACGGGAGGGGGATCCTTAACCCACGCAGTATTGCGTATTACCAAATAATAAAAACCGGGTAATCCTTTAATTACCCGGTTTTACAACGGATTAGATGATCGTGAAATCAGCCTCTGTTAGAGGATTAGCGATCGCAAAAGTTGCTAATAGTTGATTCTCCAAACTAATGCGAGCATTTTGCGAATCTTGTTCAATGGATAACTGACCAAAGGTCAAACCATCGGCTAAACCAATTAAGTCAACTCCTGCCTGGAAATCGAGAATGAAATCTGTACCTTCCCCAGCAGCTAAGACAAAGGTATCACTACCGCTAATACCAGAAGAGTCATCACCAGTCAAGAAGTCATTACCTAATCCACCTCGGATTAAGTCATCACCTTCATTACCGAAGATAAAGTCATCTCCTGCACCACCGTAGAGTTTGTCATTGCCGAGATTGCCGTTAATCCGGTCATTGCCTAAGCCACCGAAGATAACGTCATCTCCGCCAATGGTGCTATCAGCAAAGTCTCCCTGCAATACATCATCTCCAGCTTCACCCTGAATCAGGTCATTGCCCAGACCGCCATCAACGGTATCATTGCCTTCAGCAGCAGTAATGAAATCGTTACCTAACTCGCCAACAATTTCATCACTATCTGGAGTACCTGAAATAAAGTTGGGGGCTGGAAGACCTAATAAAGGATCTACATCCAGGGGTTGATCTAATTCGATCAGAATAACTTCGTTATTATCAATATCCGGACCCCGTCCTACGGAGAAGGGATAGTTGTTGTCATTGGCAACTAAGATCGTATTCTGATCAATCACCAATACATCTTCGATCGTGACAAATGGGAAGGTAAAGGTGAGTTCACCATCCCCGTTCACATCATCTGGGTCAGGAATGTTGAGCAAGTCAACTACTTCCTCTTTGGCAACAAAGCCATTTTCATCAATCTCAGACAAGTCAATCTTAAAGATTTTCTTGAACTGAGCCTCCGCTCCTTGCTTACCATCCCGCTCTATGACTAAGAACTCGTTGTCATTGATGGGGGTAAAATCCCCAATCGGATGACCGGGAACATCGGTACGGTAAAATCCTACCAGACCTTGGTATTCACTGGAAGCAACATCAAACTCATAGATGCGTAGAGCATCCTCTGGGTCCCCATCTACTACACCTTCGAGTAGGGGATACAAGGTGGTGCGGTCAGGGCTAAATGCCATGCCCTCAAATCCGCGAGACCTAGATAGATTAGGCAGTATAGTTTCTTGGTCAACTACAATTCTTCCAGTTTCTGGGAAGTCTGTAAAGAAACCATCTACTCCAAGCTCAATCAATTGACGGAACTCATCCTCTGGGCTTTGAGGGGTACCATCAGGGTTGAGGGTCAGGAAGCGCTCTTCATTACGTAGGGTGTAGGGGTGAATCTGCATTCCTGCATCATGAGCCCAATCGATGAAAGGACGAACTTCACCAGTGAGCTGGGTAGTGATTTCAGCAATGCCATCACCATTGCCATCAACAGGAGTATCGATCGATTCCCGCAGCAAAAAGCTGTTTTTCCAAGGACCAACACCCTCAGCGTAGTTAGCGCCAATGTAGTCAAAGACTGTCTGAGTGGCTAAATCTTGGTAAGTGGTATCGGGAATACCATCACCAGTGACATCAGCACCAAAGTCGGGAACAATGTCAACTAAATCGCCGTAGGTAGCCCGAGCCTCTTCTGCGGTAAAGTCAGGTTTGCTGAAATTAGCAACAATATCGTAGGGAGCAGAAAAACCGCCACCACCAGCATTTAGGAATTGATCGTCTACATCTCCGTAGAGCTGTACTAGGGGTAGATTTTCCAATCCAGCCCCAGGTAGCAAGTTATTTTGTAAATCAATTAGGTTAGCTACTTCAAAGGATTGGATGAAAATCCGGCTGGGGTCGGTAAAACCAGTTTCTTGTAGGGTTGCGATTAAAGGCTCTTCTAGGGATAAGCCTTGGTCATCGAAGAATGTAGGATGCTTGGTTTCAGGATAGATACCGATTTTTTTACCAGTTTCCGCTTCTACCTGCTGGAGTAGTTCGATAACCTCTTTGAAAGTGGGAATTTCAAACTGACCATCGAACTCATCACTACGGAAGTCACGAGACTGAACAGCACGCAGTTGCTTGATTTCTGCTAAGGTAAAATCTTCAGCAAAGTAACCAGTAATTTCTTCACCATCCAGCAGTTTGGTGGACTTGCGGTCTTCACCAAATACATCAGCTACGTTAGTGGTGTCATCTAGCAACGGTTCGTGACGAGCAATCAAGACACCGTCTTTGGTGATTACTAGGTCAGGCTCAATGAAATCAGCCCCTTGTTCAATGGCAAGAGCGTAAGCTTCTAAGGTATGCTCTGGACGCTCACCGCTAGCACCCCGGTGTGCAATCACTAGAGGAGGATCACCATTGAGGCTATTGAATTGTAAATCTGGGTTTTGAGGCGATCGCACAAATTCCCCTGTGGTATTCCCGGGGATATTGGGAGTAGAAATAGGGGCTTCGAGCAGTTTACCAGTGCTATCGAAGTGAAGTATAAACGGACCGAATTCGTCACCAATCCAGATATCGCCCTTAGCATCAATCACAAAAGACTCGATATCAAAATCCGCCCCGGTCAGAAAGCGTCCGCTACTGTCTTCGTTGACAATCTTGAAAGGAATTTTGCCATCAGGGTCAGACAGTTGAACAAAGCCTTCAATCTCTACACTACCATCTCCATCCTCTGCACCCTTGAAATCAGGGTTAACTTGATAGAGTCTGAGTAGGTAATCCGCACTATTCTGTTGGGCTCCAAAACCGTTATCTGATAGAAACCAAAAAGAGCCACCCCCACTAGGAGCAAACTGAACACCACTAAAGCCTTGAACAGGTTGTCCATCAAACGGACCGGTGCGACCATTGGCAGAAATCGGTTCACCGTTGCCATTGTCTGCACCAGACTGGGGTCCCTCTGCAAAGGTATCAGCTGGTAAAGATGCAAATCCTTTTAATTTCATAAAATCCTGGAATCAACGAGACTAAAACTCTCGAATTTAGCGTTTTTATATCTAGAGACTTAGAAGCACAGAAACTAGCTAAATTGTGTCAGCATTTCAGCTTTCAGCTATCACCTAGTACGTAATTGTTGCCAACCTTAAATCGCCTTGGCCTAGGTTTACGTGATGATTGAAACTGGCTGACCTCCCTTAGTAAGGTTTTCATTTCCAGGTTAAATTTTGATTGTATTTATATAAACATAATTATAAGGTTTGGTTAAAGCTTGTTTTTGAAGTCGCTGTAAATTTTTAGTGTAATTTTATCTGAGTAGGGTATAAATATTTTGTAAAGTTAACCTAGATTTAATATTAACTTAATTTTTTTAGTTTTTTATTAACCTTGAGCCTAGAGATTTTTTATATAATCCCTGACTAAGTAAGGTTTCGGCCAAAAATTTTGTTATCAACGATTTTAACAATTAGTTTTTAGCAAAGGGAGTAGGAAATAGGAAACAGCGGATCTGGAAATAATTATTTTTGATTTTTTTTAAGTAAGTATTCAGCCGTTGGCCATGCAACTTGGTATTAGCATTTAATTGTGAAAATGCAATAGTTTTTGATAACACTTTTATCTCACTCCTCTCACTAATCCCACTAATCCCAGTTGCCCCTACTGCTTGAGATTGTGACAATGCAATAGTTTTTCAGCACTCCCAAACCTCCCAATCCTACCAAATAACCTAAATATCCCAAACCTACCACAAGCCCTGAAATAGCGATAATGCAATAGTTTTACTATATCCTTGCCTTTTCCGAAAAAGTGTGTTAAAGTAATAATATCGTTAAAGCAATGGTTTACGACCCATGATGATTTCCACCGCACAAGCCGCTGAATTACTTGGTGTTTCCGCCACTCGCGTCCGTTACCTTCTGGGCAAAGGCAGAGTTAAAGGGGCTTATAAGGTGGGTAGAACTTGGGTAATTCCTTTGTTTGATGGCATGCCGGTGGTCACTCCTGGCACTCGCGGACCAAAACGGAACTGGTCAAAGCGCACAGAGTACACTAAGGCTGTGATCCACGTTAATCAGAAAGTCATTCGCCAAAATCTCAAGACCGGGGAGCGTAATCCTGTAATTACGGTGAAGCGAGGCACTAAAAATGTTTACGCTCATACGGTGGAGGTCAATGGCCCGTGTCGGGTGATGTATCGTCCAGATGATCCCCTCAAGTGTGGAGCACGGGTGTGGATTGAGACGATTTCTGATTTTGAAGTGATTTCAGCTTGATGGGATGTGAATGCGTTCGCGTAGCGTGACCTACGGTCAATCGCGTAGGGTGGCAGTAGGCCAATCCCATTCACATCAAATTAATCACAAGGTGTCTTTTTGCGATCGCATTCACATCGATCAATCACAAAGTGTTCTTTTGCGATCGCATAAGCGCGGAAGCTTCGCTTGATCGCGTAGGGTGGCAGTAGGCCAATCCCGTAGCGTGACCTACTGCCAATCCCATCAAACCAGTCAATGTGGCGTAAGTCCCCTTTTGCCTTTTGCCTTTTGCCTTTTGCCTTTTGCCTTTTGCCTCTTGCCTTTTGCCTTTTGTCTTTTTCTTCAACCAAAGAATTAACTTACCATAAACATTGAGTAGTGTAAAACACTGTTTTATACGAGTTTACCGCCATTTCATGAATTTTTGGAGATATTTCTTGGTTTCTTAGTAAAATATCCTGATTCAATTTAGAGCTAGCGAAGAGTATAGTAGTCAACCATTACTTTTCTCTTTGCCATGAAAGGAAAAATTTTAAATTACCTTGTTATTATTGGAGTAAGCATTATTCTCCTGCTCGGTATAGTTACAACAGCTGTTGGTCAGGATAATTACAAACCGAATTTTAATGATAAGGTTTGTTTACAATGCTTTTCACCATATGTCCCCCTACATGACATACAACCATCAAATGATGAAGATCCTACTCCGGTTATAGGTTACCTTCAATCATCTATTGAAGTAACTAAGATAAACGATTCCTTCACTAGTGGTGATATCATTTTTGAAAAAATAACACTAGATAATAATAATTATGAATTTGCGATTAATAAAGATTACTTAGAAGACTGCATAAATAAAACCCAAAATCAACCCAATCAACAAAAAAAGATACAGATTTGTAAAATTATTAAACCAAAATCAAGTAATATAAAAATTTAAGTGTTTATAGACCAATATCACTGATAAAATTTATTATTCAGGATTACACCGCCTTTTAAACTCCTGATCATTATAGTACGTATTAGTAGCTTTTTTGTTACCTTTATGAAATCCTTCAATTATATCATTACAATACACAGATTCTTTCTCTAAATAAGCCACACGCAGCAAAACAGAAATCACCACAATAGCGATAACTATAACAAGTTTTGAGAGGATTTTTATAGGTAAGCTAAGTATTATCAAACTATCTGCTTTTGAACTTTCTTTTATCCCCTCTGGGGTAACTAAAGGAGTATCTGAAACAGGGCTATAATCCCTTGGTGCTTTAGCAATCTGAATTTTAGAACCTTCCTGATCAGTATAGATTTTAGGAGTCATGACAGGAAGGGTTTCTTTAATCTTATTTTCGATGTACTCATGTAACTCATCCAGAGAAATCACCCTATCCCCATTCAAATCAGCTTCTCCCGTTTCAATGCCTTGTACCAAATACTGAGTGTAAATTGAGAGCTGTTTGTCCAATTGACTAAAGGAATAGTCAGTTGAAGAGGCGAGAATAGCACGCCCTTCTCCTCCTAATTGATTTTGAAGATCGACGGAGCGATCATCTTTAACCAGTAGGCCCTTACGAAAAGCTGCACTAAAGCAGCAGTCGAGGATAACGACTTGTCGCTTGGAGCGGCTACCATTCATGATGTTATGGATAGCCCTAGCAGAAACGGCTGTTGTCTTAACTAGTTCCCCCTGTGAATTCTTACGAGTAATACGAGTTGTTAAATACAGTTGATTGCTGCTATCTTTGACACCGTGACCTGAAAAGAACAGTAACACCAAATCATCTTTTTCAGAACTAGCGAATAACTCTTCAATAGCCTCTTCCATTTCCTGTCGATCAGGATTGCTGAGAGCTTTGACATCAACAAAATTTCCCAGTTGTGGGGAACTGAGTATTCCTTTGATTTCCTCTAAATCTTTGGTTGCGCCAGGTAGTGGCTTTAACCCCTTTCCATATTTACTGACTCCAATCAACAGCGCTCGTTTGACCCCTTGTGATTGGCGAGCATCCTTTACATGGAGCTGTTTATGGCTTGGCTTGTCTAGCACAACTGGCTGATTTAGACGTTGAAATCCTGACTCATTTTGGGATTGAACTACTGGAGCATCTTGCACTTGCATGAAAATCACAGGTGTGGCAAAATCCCGTTTCCAATACCCTGTTGATTCATGGAGACTAATTTCTCGTCGTCCTTCCTGTACTGCTATATCCTCTGACTTACCTTGAGCTAATTGTTTATAAAAGTGGCAGGCAAATCGGCTAGCTGTGCTGTTAGACACGGGATACTGCATTGCCACGAGTACAGGAATAATTTGCTGCACAACCTTGGAAGCTAGCCCTACAGATACTTTCGATGTAGACTCCATTGCTCCCTGACATGCCTGCAACAAAATAATTCTAGGTCGATGCTGATTCAATAGCTCACTAAAGTCATTGGCGCTAATCCACCGTGCCTGATCAAATTCATCCACCAAGGCAATTTCACCATTTTCATTCTGAAAACGACCATGACCGATGAAATGGAAAATGTGAGGCTTTTTCCTGAGAATGTTATCAATAGCTTTGCGGCTAGCTGGATTCACTACTGGTAACAATTCCACCTGCTCTGGTTGTTCCTGGGCTAGTGTCTCTATCGCCGCCTGTACTTCTTCGTAGGCAACTGGATTTAAATCTGTGGGTGCAGAGACAACTAAGGCAATCCGCATTTTTTCATTTGCCCCTGACTCCATCGGTGGTGCTGAAATCCGCTGTGAGGGCAGGCGCGAGAAGACCAAAGCAGGTGCAGTAGCCAACCACATTGTTCCTGAGTATTTCTTCTCGGGTAAACACATAAATTCCCACGGGAACGCTGCCACTTCAGGCATCTTTCGCTCATCTATATGTAGTTCTACCCGTAGCAGTTGCTGTTTAGTGTGAACAACTTCGTTATAAAATGCTATAAAGTCATCGCAAAGTTCATCATCAAACAAGGTATCAAACAACGCTTCTCCCAGAAACCTCGACTGGTTAGCATCGTTTAATCCGTTTTGACGAACCTTCTCAATCAACTCCTTGACTTCTGGGGTGATCTTATCCTGATAGCGAAATATTCCAGGGATTCGATTATTGGGCTTTCCAGGTTCTTCCTTTTCAACCCGCACTCTACGAGGATTTATCACGCAGATGCGATAAATGTATTTGGCTCTAGTCATAGCGGTCTGATCAGATAAAGCTGATGAATTGGTAAGCATACGCGCTACGCGCACGCTACTTGAGGTGCGGTCAGCGGTCAGCGGTCAGCGGTCAGCCTTCAGCCTATGTGCTACGCGCACGCTACGCGAACAGCCTTCAGCCGTCAGCCGATTTTATTCAAAAGCGTGGCACAGGCTTCGACGCTGTGACGCATAAGCTGATAGTTGATAACTGATAGCTGAATGCTGATAGCTGAATGCTGATAGCTGAATGCTGATAGCTTACCATAGATTTACAACCAAAAGATGCACCCGATTTAAGTCGCTAAATCCTGTTGAAGATTAGCTTTCGGCAGGTTCAATATCCATTCCTTAACATCACTACGACTGAATTTAATTGCTGCCTTATTCTTATTTCGTATTAAGGTTTTTAATCTATCTGCCAGATCGCTGAAAACATCACGGATATCAGCAGTTAACCAGTTCATATCCGGCTCACCCCAGGCGATCCCGCGCAAATTAATAGACTTTATTTCCTTAGGCACTTTAAAGACAATTGCAAATTGGACTGTCAGTATTTTTTGGATTTCCGGCTCTTCAATCCGCCAGTAACACCTTGAGTTACCTTCACCTTGGGAAATAATTTCAAAGTGACCAGCTTCGTAAGCATACTCAGGAATGACAATGAATGCTTTGAGTTCGTTCTTATTTCCTACATTAGCTTTGAGCTCCGCAGGAATAGTTGTAAATTCGGCTAGTTCAGTGCTATCAATCCCGATACTCCAATCAAGATTGCTATTGATACCTAAATTCATGCCCACCCCGAAGTTCATCACAGGTCGCCATTGGCTTTTGGGGAAAATAGACTGAACGATGGGCTCTTTTTCTCCTTTGGGACTGAAGTCAAGCTCACAGCATAATCGCCAAAATATAACCCCTGGTTTAGGACGCAAATCGACAGTCACAGTCATGTAATAGAAATCAAATGCATCACGCATTTGCTGTCGATAAATATTGGTCAATCCCTCTTCAGTTTCTTCAAATAGGTCTTCGGTAAGTAATATCAACTTATCCCTAGGATTGCCAAAGATAACTCTACTTTCCTGCAAGTTTTTAACGGCGGTTCCACCTACACCAAGCTTTGTACTTTCATCCAGGGGACTTTCCCATTTTTTCACTTGCTCAAATAGGTCAGCCAATAAAGTCTCAGCTTCTTGGGGATTCGGTCGGGAAATGTTTTCATCGGTCATTGACTTCAGCTCTCTTTACATTGACAAAGTTACTCATATTTGAAAATCTTGTGTAGGGTGCGTTAGGGGGGCGATCATTTTCTGCCTCGTAGCCAGGGTTATGTTGCTGCCCGTAACGCACCACCGTGTCAAACAGCAAAAACGAGATATACCCGTATAGCACAAGCCACAATCACACAATTATTGATTAAGTTACTGGCAAGCTGCATCTACAGCTTCGATTGATAAGGGGGAAGTTAGAGAAGTTAACAACCCGCCTTTTCAATCAAATCCGTAAATTTACCAGACTATAAACTTATAAAAATTAGTATTATCTGATTATCTAGTATGATGAGCTATCAGGGTTGTAATTGGGGTAACAACAACTTGTCTAGCCAAACCATAACAAATAGCTATATTTTTAAGATTATTTACTTTGAGTATAGTTTATTTGATAATACTATACCACAATCCGGAACAAGAGGAACCAACTAGAGACAATTTTAATCTAATCTTTTATTCTTTCATCAGAGGAAATAACCCCTTTCCAAATAGGTCATGAACACTAAGGCGGATTTCTGATCACATCAAAAAATCCCGGAGTCCTTTGCTAATATTCTCTTTCAGCTGTTTCTTGTTTCCGGTTAGAGCAATTCTCTGTTTACATCTCATTTGAAAACCCTAATGTCCCTGAAACAATCGATAAATTTTAAGACTTATGAATTGACAAAAAAGCAAAAATGTGCATAGGAGAGAATAGAAAAAGCGATCGCATTCCCTATGGTCGAGTAACAAAGGGTTCCAGGAAAGCGTTCCCGTAGCGTGACCTACGGTCAATCGCATTTCCATAACAAAGGCAACAGGGTAACCATTCAGCCGTCAGCGGTCAGCGGTCAGCGGTCAGCGGTCAGCGGTCAGCGGTCAGCTTTCCCTAACTCAGATAAAAAAATGCTTACCTGTTTTATTCAAAAGCTGATGACTGATAGCTGATAGCTGATAGCTGATAGCTTACGCAACAGGCAACAGGCCAGAGCTGATATTTCGATAATGCAATAGTTTTATAGAACCCTTTTATCCTAATCATCCTACAATCTCTACACATCCCATACATCCCACAGAATTAGAAATTGCGACAATGCAATAGTTTTATAGAACCCTTTTATCCTAATCATCCTACAATCTCTACACATCCCATACATCCCACATGATTAGAAATTGCGACAATGCAATAGTTTTTAGCACCCTCTTATCCTGTTTAACTTGCTACACCCACTCATCCCATTCGTTTCTCTTTTAAATTGTGACAGTGCAATAGTTTTACCATGCCCTGGCATTTTCCGAAAAAGTGTGTTAAAGTAATAATATCGTTAAAGCAATGGTTTGCGACCCATGATGATTTCTACCGCACAAGCCGCTGAATTACTTGGTGTTTCTGCCACTCGCGTCCGTTACCTTCTGGGTAAGGGCAGAGTTAAAGGCGCTTATAAGGTGGGTAGAACTTGGGTAATTCCTTTGTTTGATGGCATGCCGGTGGTGACTCCTGGCACTCGCGGACCAAAACGGAACTGGTCAAAGCGTACAGAGTACACTAAGGCTGTGATCCACGTTAATCAGAAAGTCATTCGCCAAAATCTCAAGACCGGAGAGCGTAATCCTGTGATTACGGTGAAGCGAGGCTCTAAAAATGTTTACGGTCATACGGTAGAGGTCAATGGCCCCTGTCGGGTGATGTATCGTCCAGATGATCCCCTCAAGTGTGGAGCACGGGTCTGGATTGAGACGATTTCTGATTTTGAAGTGATTTCAGCTTGATGGGGAATTTGCGATAGCGTAGCGTGACCTTAGGCCAATCGCATTCAAATCGAATCAACCAGAAGCTGGCTTATCCTTGATGAGGGAGACTTTAGCGATCGCGTTTTTTAGCAATTATATTTTTTTGCTTCCATAATAAGTATGGACAACTTAGTCATTACATTACTAAACTGTTGTCCATTTATATTGGATATTATTCAGTGAGAAGCAAAACGAAGCAAAACCGTCAAACCCTATCCCTCTGCTCCCGACTCCCGACTCCCGACTCCCTACTCCCGACTCCCGACTCCCTACTCCCGACTCCCGACTCCCTACTCCCTACTCCCTACTCCCTACTCCCTACTCCCTACTCCCTTGCTGTCAAAACCAGCTTAGCCACTAAGCAAAGCTTCCACAAATTCATAACTAGAGAAAGGCCGCAAATCTTCAATCCCTTCTCCTGCACCAATAAACCGAATCGGTAAGCCCAGTTCCCGCACTACTGCTAAAGCGACACCACCTTTAGCACTTCCATCCAATTTTGTCAATACCACTCCACTCAGTTTTGCCGCCTCTGAGAATACTTGTGCTTGACGTAAACCATTTTGACCCAAAGTAGCATCCAGCACTAGCAACGATTCAACTTTGGCATCCGGGGCTTTTTTAGCAACAATTCGCCGAATTTTCGCCAATTCCTCCATTAGATTTTTCTTATTTTGCAATCGTCCTGCTGTATCCACCAACAGTAATTCGGTATTTCTAGATTGGGCAGCACTAATACCATCAAACACAACAGCAGCTGGATCAGTATTCTTACCAGGATTAGCAATCACTTCAGTACCACTGCGCTCTCCCCAAATCTTAACTTGTTCCACTGCAGCAGCTCGAAAGGTATCTGCTGCTGCAATTAAACAACGGTAGCCTGACTTCTGACCTAAGTTAGCGAGTTTACCAATAGTAGTAGTTTTACCAGCACCATTGACTCCAGTCATCAGCCAGATATTCAAGGTATCGTTTTCTGGAGCAAAGATCCGACTGTAATTGTTACTGTAAGGTTGCTCTAGCAAATCTCTGATGATTTGTTTGAGATATGCGATCGCTTTTTCTGCTGGTAGAGACTCCTCCCGCAACTTAGCTTGTAGAGTATCAATAATATAGTCAGTGGCCTCAATTCCTACATCTGCTTGTAGCAGCAGCGACTCAATCTCCATTACCGCGTCTTGATTCAACGGGCCTTGACCCACAATCGCCTTTATTTGGTTAATCAAGCTACGACGAGTTTTGCCCAATCCCTGACGCAGTTGCTTGAGCCAGCTAATTTCCTCGATCGAGATATCCTCAGGACTTCTTCCTTGAGATGCCAACACTTCTGCTGACCACAAGAACCCATCATCAAAGGCCAGACCCAGCATATCTTGATCTATCTCTGCTTCCCCTTCATCCTCTTCGATCACAGTTGCCACTTCGGGTTCCGGTTCAGGGGTCTCAATAGCTGTTTCCTTAAGACGTTCCAGCCGTGCTAGTCGGTTAGCACTTGCTCGACGCGCCCAGCTTGGGCCAGAAGCAGGCGTTTCTTCCTCTGTTGTCTCAGCTGATGGAGCTATATCAGTTGTCAAGCTATCTGACTCAGGGATTGGTTTATTCTCAACCAAGGTCATACCTATAGATGAGTCATGATTAGATTCTGAATCCGATGGTGTTGATACTACCTCCTCTACCATCTGATCAGAGGATTGCTCGGTTACTGGTTCCACCGTTTCAGCAGTATCTACCGAAGCTTCACTAACTGTAGACTCTTCTACTTGTGATTCTACTTGTGATTCTACTTGTGATTGTGCTTGTGATTGTGCTTGTGATTCTTCTTCAACAGCTATCTGACCTATCTCAGCGACTTCTGTAGTGTCAGTTTCCTCAGACACTTCCAATGTTTCAGCCGCTGGAGATTCAGTAGACGCTTCGGATGTTTCAGCCGCTAGAGATTCAGTCTCCTGAGATTCTTGAGGTTTTTCCGGTTTAGCCGTTGCTGCTGGCTGAGCCGTTGTATCATCTACTGGCTTACTTTCAGTAGTGTCTTCCTCTGGAGATTGATCTACTTGTTGCTTCTGAATATTTTTGTAGGCAGCTTTTGCCCAACTCAGGTAATCATCAGCTGCTGCTGAGGATGACTCTTCGACAGATTTAGAATCAGCTTGGTCTATTGGTTGTTGCTCTGTTGCCTTTTGTTCCGATTCTACTTGAGATGTATCAGAGTCCTTTTTCTCAGCAGACTCTGCACTAGCATCAGACTTTCGGTGGAACCAATTAAAGACCATTACCCTTACTTGACTATGGCGTCAATTAACTATATATATTCAATCTTTGATTTAGGTTTTGAGTGCTTAGCCCTAGGCTAATCCCTAACCTTTTCCCTTAATTTTATCGATATTTGACTTAATATTCTTAATTTTGTGATCTAGCCTGGCCTATTAGGCTAATTTTAGTCTATTCCCGATACTCCTCCTCTCTACTCCCTACTCCCTACTCCCTACTCCCTACTCCCTCCGCTATTGTGGTAGAGCTTGAGTTTTAATCAAGTCATTGGCACGACGCAAGACACCATTAATAAAACGGTGTCCCTCTTCATCACTGTAGCGTTTAGCCAGTTCCACTGCTTCATTAATTGCGACTCGGTCTGGGATACCTAAAAACGCAATTTCCGCCACAGCCATCCGCAGAATATCCCGGTCAATACGAGGTAAGCGCTTCAGTTGCCAATCTTTCAGGGATTGGTTCAACATCTGATCAATCTCAAGCTGTCTACGACTGACAGCTTTGATAATTTCTAGGGTATAGCTACGGACTTCAGCCGTATTAGACAACTGGACAATTTCGGGAATCTCTACCGCACTTCCCAAGTGATTGATCGCTTTCTCGGTTAACTCAATTGCATCCGTTACCATTGCTCTAGCACTACGTACATCAGTAGCGCGAGTTTCACTTTCGAGAATGCGATCGCTACCCCGTTTCAGTTCAGCCGCCGCCGTTTCTAAAGCCTCTTGAATTTCTCCAGTCAGGGTACGAACAGCCGCCAGCACCAGATTATTCAGTTGTTGTGTATCCAACCGCTCTGGTGAGTTGGGCATCTGAGAGATGCTCAAAAGAGCCAGTTCACGGGCCATTCTGCGAGGTTGCATTGTTTGTCCTTAGTTAATTTTGTCCTTTTACCCAAAAAGATTAGGTTTCTTCTGTTGGCAAAACCTGCTGTATCATCTCAGGCAAAGGTTCTTCCAATGGTTGCTTTTCAGGAGGCTGCTGTAGGTTAATTGGGATTGCAGGGCTATCTGGGCTAACAATTCCACCTGAGAGCAATACTTTAAAGGCATCTTCGATGGACATCGAAAGATTAATGACTTCCTCTTCAGGAACCATAGCATACCAGCCACTGGTGGGATTAGGAGTAGTAGGTATGAAAACGCTCAACATCGGACGATTCATGTGGGATTGGAGTTGTGCACTCACAACACCGGTGACGAACGCTATCGCCCAGACTCCTTGGCGAGGATACTCTACCAAAATCACCCGACTAAACTTAGTTTTAGAATCCTGTAAAAGGGTTTCCAAAATCTGTTTAAGGGTTTTGTATACTGAGCCAGCTAAGGGAATCGCTTGCAATATTTTCTCACCCAAATCTAGCAACCACCGTCCAACAATGTTGCGTGCCATCAAGCCAATCAGCATAATAAATAGTAGTGGGACTGTCAGTCCCACTGCTAAATTTAGCAGATTTACTAAGATAGGGTTGAGATTATCAAAAGGGTTAATTTGTTTGGGAATTCTAGTTAAAAAATTTATCACCCAGTTGGCGATTGTAATCGTCAGCCAGATTGTGGTAGCCAGGGGAATTACCACTAGAATCCCCGCAATTAGGTCATTTTTTAGATCCTGCTTCAAGCCCTCGAACACAGAGCACAGATTCTCCTTTTAATAACTGAATAAAATTTTTTACTAGCCACCTAAATCACAACTACTCTCCCAACTTGTTCTAGCCACTTTTTTTTGGAGTGGGTGAAAAAATGCCAAGGTGGCTATAGCCGTTATACACTAGTATACCTCAGTTTCCGTAGCGTGCGCCGTTCCCGTAGCGTGCGCCCATGGGCAATGGGCAATCTAATCAATTTACTCCCTTATGAGGAGGATACAGGATAAAGAATTCAGTTTTCATCATAATAATTCAGCGATGTTAGTGGCACTATACAGAATATTATTGGATTCTTTCGCCAATTTATCGGAAAAGTTCCTTGACAATCAATTAGTCTGAATCGAAGCTCCTGACTTTAGACTCCTCAATGGTCTGATAGTTGGTTAGATTGGGCCTAGGCGCACGCTACGGGAACGAACTCAGTTATTCTACACCAATAGACACTGATTTTGCAGTAGGTGGAGTGGGAGGAAAGTTGGGTTGCTTTCACCCATGGGAAGCTATATCATCGGAAAAATCTACGCTGCGCCTATTAGCTTATCTCGATAGTTGGGTAAGTTTTAACGGTGGAATTACACCTGTTTTACCTTCCCGTTCTAGAGTTTGGAGTTGGCTTTAGCTACTCCAAATCTGGTTTCTAGATACTGCCACAAAACGGTAGCCCGTTCGGATCAATCTAGAATACCACTTCCAAAGTCTGGCGCTAGTTAATGGGTGACAATATGATGCCATTAGGGCGTTATACCCATGACTAGATTTTACCCAGCACTAGCTATAGGGTTATTACTGGCATGAACTAACATCAGACCAGCTTTTTCCCTTTGACCAGATCAATCGGTATTATTCTTTACATATTACCAGAGATAGATTAACAAAGATAGAGAATCGGAATTGACACTCACCGGTGATTAGACGCGGGGATTGCTGCTACCCAGTTTTACTATGAAATGTTTGATTTATCAGTTAGTTAGCCAATTCAGTTAGTTAGCCAATGGTATAGTAATCTCTTTGATTCTACCCTAATCTGACATCAAGACTACTAGGATGAGGATGAAGTGACCTGGGTAGCATCAGAGTCTTTTGAGCCTTGGGAAGTTGAGGACATGACACGGCTACTGGGAGGGTGCATGGGATGCTTGAGTTCCCAAAGTTTGACCAATATCAGATACTCATAAAATGCTTGTAAGGTACACCAGGTAAACCCGGCTTGACCATCCAGGAAGCCTCCCAGTAGGAAATACATGTATATAAAACGCAATACAGGTCGCCAGGGCAAGCGTAAGGACAAGTTTTTGAGGGCACGGCGTCTTTCTACTTCCGAACGCCCAAAAAATAGGTCTGCCCACTGAACAGTTCCTTGGTCCAACTGGCGCAAGGTTTCGAGGGCTTCGTCGCTAGAGTAGCGATTGTGTTTATCAATCCAGCGGGTAAATCCCTTACTGTTGGTGTAGTGAGGATATGTTTCTTTGATGAAACCAGTCGGTCCATCACATACTTCCCGTTCCGTATGACCATAATCATCAAACCAAACATTGTCCTTACGAAACAGCCGTAGTTGGTAACGGGGATACTGAGTAGAGTAGCGAATCCACCGATTCATGAACATGACCCGCTCAGCAACGTAATAAGCCACATGCTCCTGTCCTTGTATTGCTCCCTGGCATTCGGCAAATAACTCAGGGGTCATGCGTTCATCAGCTTCAAGGATATAGACCCATTCGTACTTGGTGGGGACTTCCTTGAGCATCCAGGTGCGCTGACGTCCGTGACTTTCAAAGGCGTGCTGCACAACTCGCACCGGATACTGACTAGCAATTTCTACAGTGCGATCGCTACTGATTGAATCTACGATCATCACATCGTCCGATAGTAGGGCTGACTCGATACAAGCAGCAATATCTAGTTCTTCGTTGTAGGTCAGGATATAGATCGAGAACATGTCTTGGGGATCATCATCAAAAATCTGGTCAGGGTTAAAAGTCTCTACCCTACTAAGCTTGTCCACGACGGGTTACTGGTGTACTTCCCAACCCGCGCAATCCGGTCCAGCCAATGGCAATATAGCCAATTGCTAGGAGTAAGCTACTCAGACCAGTTTTAATGCCCAGTTTGAAAGCTTCAGTGGTGGCTCGTTTCTCTAGTTGAAGTTTCTGACTACGGATTTGGTTAATATTCTGCTCTGCTTCTTGATTGAGTACGTCAGGGTTTTCCTTTATTGCCTGCAATTGTTGTCTAACTCTGTTAGCCTGAGCTTTGGCTTGCTCAAGCTGTTGTGCTGGAATCCTACCACTTTTAATGGCTGCATCTAAATCGGCGAGTCTCTTTTCTACCTGGGCTATACCTTGAGGACTTTTGAGAAGTTCAGTGACTTGCTGAGTGCGGTTTTCCAGTTGAACTTCGGCGGTCTTGGCTCTTTGGTTAATTTGTTCTAGAGCCTGGGAACTTTGCAAACGAAGGTTATTGAGATGTAGGGGTACCATTAGCAAAAAGACCAACCCTAGAAAACTAGAGAGACACAGCACCCAAAATCGGAGATCTTGAACCGAAGATTTTGGCTGTGTGGTAGCGGTAGCAGCACTTTGAGCAATCCAATATCCAGCAAATAAAAACCCAATGCCGACCATAGGGATAATGCCTCGGTCAACAACTTGGGTAGCAAAGTTCAACTGCCACTCTGGCTTTAACAGGCTAGCTCCCTGTGAGGGAATTGCCAAAATGATGTAATCCAAAAGAGAGGAAACGATCATTATCACCCCGACAACCTTAAGAGTCAGAGCAGTAAACGAGGAATAAACAGAATTAGTATTCATGGGCTATGAAGCGCGATTATTAGATTAACTTAATCATCGAATTTAGTACTTGAATGATTAATTCCTCCTCAAATTACTGGCTTACTAGTTTTTGGAGTAGTTTTTGGAGTACTCACTCAAGTGTAAAAATAGAATAGCACGAAGGCCAACCATGGCGCTTTGCCCATATTAACCTATGGCAATCAAGAATCCTAACTCCAACATCCTAGCTGGTGTTAAGTTTTAGAGGGGAAGTCCCGCGCTCTACATTTTAGGTGAGCGTCACCAGCCTTAGCCATTAACCATTAACCATTAACCATTAACCATTAACCACTAATCAAGGTGTTAGGATAATTCGTGGTATTCTTCCTTAATCAGGTAAAGCGATCGCACAATCGCTGATTAACGGTAGTCTTGTGGATGTAGTGTTCCTCGGCAGACAGGTTTTATGAACAAAGTGGTTGAAGTTGTACCGGATAAAGAAGCTTTGATTAGGCGAGCTGTTGATGTTGTCCTCAGTAAAATCGAAGGAGCAATCCAGGCTAACGGTCGCTGTACCATTGCCCTTGCTGGCGGTAGCACCCCCAAGCCTTTATACGAAGCGATCGCTACCTTTGACCTTGCCTGGAATAACATTCATGTGTTTTGGGGTGATGAACGCTATGTTAGTCCCGAGCACCCGGATAGTAATCAAAGGATGGCTCGTCTGGCCTGGTTAGACAAAGTCGATATACCAGAGGCTAACATTCACCCCATGCCCACCGATGGCTCTAGTCCCACTGCTGATGCCGATAAACATCAAGCTCAACTGTATGAGTTTTTTGGCATACCAGTAGGAGAGTTTCCTCACTTTGATGTAATTTTGTTAGGCATTGGTGATGATGGCCATACTGCCTCCCTATTCCCCCATACAGAGGCTCTGCAAGTAAAAGACCGACTAGTTACAGTTGGCAACAAAGATGGTCAACCACGAATCACCTTTACGTCGAGCTTGATTAACCATGCCAACTGCGTTATGTTTCTGGTTGCTGGTGCTGGCAAAAGAGCAGCCTTGGCTCAAATATTTGCCCCCGAAGCTGATCCACAAACCTATCCAGCTCGGTTGATCCAGCCCCAAGGAGAACTTTGGTGGCTTCTAGATGAATCAGCAGGTCAAGATTTGAAACATTGACAAGCGCGGAAGTGTCAAGTGTGAACGATTAAGTGCGAAACAGTAACTTCAATCAAGTCTATTACAAGTGGGGCAGGACGTGTTCCTGACAAGAAAACGCGCCATGATGGAATCCAGTTATTGATAGTTCTATCACTAATAGTACCTCGTTCGCGCAGAGTCTCCAAAGGAGAAAGGAGTTCTGGTAGCCTTAAGAGGTGCATTAAGCCTACACTTGCCCGATCGGGAAGTGTATGATCGTCACATTATCTGAAACTAGATAATAGCTGTTAAAAATAATAAATTAAAGTTCTATGATTGTTTGCCCTAACTGCAATCACCAAAATCCGGAAGGGGCTACCCAATGTGAAGCCTGCTACACTCCCTTACCTTCCACTACCAGCTGTCCTAACTGTGGTGCAACAGTTCAGACTGACGCAAGCTTCTGTGGTCAGTGTGGATTTCACTTGAATGTGGGTGCCAATATGGAGAAAGGGGAGAAATCAGGGTCAAACTCTACCCCAGAGATACCCGACTTGGTATCCCCAGACCCACTTATTGAACCTATACCCATGGCTATGAATACTCAAGTCCCCGATCCAGCATCCAATCCTATCAGTTCTGATGATGCTGAATCTACCACCCCTATGCCAGCTACGGTCGTTAATCCAGCCCTCAACTCAGAAGCATTTCAACCGCAGAATCCTGACTTAGAAACCCTGCCATTGCCGCTACCTACCGTTGGCAATTTAGGGTTTTCTCAGGAAGAATCTAGCCAAAACTCGCCATCACCGTCAATACCAGAAGCTGACTTAGAGAACCCGCCACCGCCCCCTGTACCCAATAGAGGTACTGCCCAAACTCAGTTGCAGGTAATATCAGCTCAACTGCTGCATATGCAAACCAATACAACAATTGAGTTACCGCAGCATATATCGGTGATTCATCTGGGTAAGCCCAATGATAAAATTCCCCCGGATATTGATGTCTCTGGTTTTCCTGACTCAGACATTGTCTCTCGCATTCACGCGGATATCAGAGTGGAGGGGGATACCTACTATATTGAAGATGTAGGCAGCTCCAATGGCACTTATGTCAACCACACGTCTCTAGCACCAGGCAATCGGCATCGGCTAAGAACAGGCGATCGCATTAGCTTGGGGAAAGGTGATAAAGTGACATTTTTGTTCCAAAGTTCTTGAGTTTCCGGTGCTAGGTGGGTGTGACAGCTGGTTGTGCAAAATTGATCTCGGACAAAGCCCCGACCTAAAGCGCTAGCTAGGTCGGGGCAGTTTACTATCGGGGGAGTTTGGCACTGGTTCCGTTAAGCGGGTGGTTGAAAGTCTTGCTATATCTGAATTAGGAGGGATAATAGGTAAGATTTGACCTGTCGCGACTTAGAGGTGAGCAATGGAGTTATTATCCCAAAATTGTCCGTTGTGTGGTAGTCCACAAGTTAAACCCCACGACCGCTATGAGACCCAAAACGGCACACGAACCATCTACCATTGCTTTGAGTGCGATACGTACTGAGCGTGAGACCTTCGCCACCCCCATAGCAGGACTGCGCACCCCCTTAAGTCGCATTATCGAGATTCTCAAAGCCAGAAGCGAAGGGATGGGTCTCCGTGTGGTTCGTACCTTTAACGTTTCCTTGAAAACGGTGATTGATTGGGAAGAACGTTTGGGTGGGCTTAAACCTGTATTGATGCTGTACGCCTTGCTTGATCAGTTTCTGCAACTGGTAATCGTTGGGGATGAACTGTACACATTGGTCAACAAAAACGTCCCACAAAAGCTGAGTGAGGGCTGGACGATCGTCGAGATGGATAGAGCCAGTCGGTTTTTGTGGGAATTACATTGTGGTCAAAAAGAGCAACAACTGTAAGAACCACGCCATCAAGGTGTTAGTTCAAGTTATAGCAGTCGCCAGGGCAGTTAGGACATGACAAAAGTCTCACACCCTTTGTAAGCGATGCAGAGGTGCGACCCGTGGCGAATTTAATTCGCCAACGGAAAGCGCACCTAAGCGGTCTTGGGGGTTTCCCCCACTCGCTATTGCATCAAGAAGCGCAAGAGTTTGACTTCTGACTTCTGACTTCTGACTTCTGACTTCTGCTATATAGAGCAAACCCAAGACCGAGGGCCTGTTTACAGATGGGGAACGCCGCTATGGTAACTTGCTGTTTGAGATTTGCCATGAATTGGTGCGTGATGGCAAGCCGGGTCGTCCACCCAAACGCTTGCCCAAAGGCATACGGGTCAGACTCTTGAATAAGGGAGCCAAAAAGCGGGTCGGTCGTCCTCGCAAGAAGTACCAAGCTCCCGTACCAGAGCATCCGCAAACAAACTCAGAGGTTCCAGAACACGAGAAAAATGCCAATCATATCGATGGATTTAATCCATCGATGCGGCGGCGCAATAGTGCCAATAGGCGTCGAGCCAATACCTATGCTAAGTCCCGTCAACATTTGCTTTGAACCCTGGATGTGTTTTGGGTGGTTCACAATTTTGTTCGGGTACATTTCACAACTAAAGTTGTTCCTGCAGTGAAGTTAGGAATTATGGAAACAGGTCTGTCTTGGTCTGGACTGTTTAGTATTCGATCTGCTCTGTAACCACCTACTAGACAAGGGCTATACCTGTCCCATGCAACGGAACCAGTGCCCCACCTACGCGCCTGTACCTTAAAAACCTGGAATATAGGGTGACCTTCAGAAAAAAGACTCAATAGTTTGAGTTATCTGTGAATGGGTAAAATTCCATAGGTGCGCTTTCCGTCGGCGAATTAAATTCGCCACAGGTCGCACCTGCAGCTACATTGGAGATAGAACTTTTTGTATTGTTCCGGCGCGGAGGGGCATCCCGTGTCGTTAATAAAGCTTATCGAGTATCCGAACGCGCCCCGCGTCGGGCAAAGCCCGATAGGGATAGCTGGAGTTGGTAAGAAGCCCGCGCTGTACCGTGCTTGTCAGCGTCGGTAGTATGTCACTGTTTACAGTAAATTCTATATTAATATAGGTGTGCCTTAATTGGGGTGCATGTCAGTCCTTGCCAATCTAAGCAGATATGACTAACTCTGGCAGCCTTTTTGGCTGTATAAGCAAGGAAATCCCACGTCGTGTCGGTGGGGGATAGTTAACAGTATCAGGCCGTGAGGACAAAATCCTTGAAAGATGTGACACCGGCGATTACCCTAACCCTACTGCATCCTCTCCAGTCTGTGCCTGTTCAAAGTTGGCCCTTTGAAACAGAATCAGTGATTCGGATTGGCCGGTCAACCGATAATCATGTTATTCTCTATAGCGCTGTAGTTTCCCGTCACCATGTAGAACTACGGCGAAATCCTAATGGTTGGGAAATTATCAGTTTAGGTGCCAATGGCACCTATATGGATGGCAAGCGGATTACCCAAATGCCGGTTATCGATGGGATGATTATTCGTCTAGCTAGTTCGGGTCCGAAAATTCAGATTCATATTAATGGAGAAATGCCTTCAGCAAGGCTGAAGACAATTTTGGATAAGCGTGCCTCTGAAGGAAAGCGGAACATCAATTCATTCAATAATACGTTAATAAATGCCGAAAGCACCCAATCCGATCAAACTGAGTCAACTGAAATGGAAGATTGAACTTTTATGGTAATTTATGATAATTGGTAATTTATGATAATTGGTAATTGGTAATTGGTAATTGGTAATTGGTAATTGGTAATTGGTAATTGGTAATTGGTAATTGGTAATTGGTAATTGGTAATTGGTAATTGGTAATTGGTAATTGGTAATTGGTAATTGGTAATTCGTCATTCAAATAGGACTTACCTGAAACTGGGCACTAAATGCGCTTATTTAGTAGGAACCCACGCCGTGGGTTCCTACTAGCTTAGCCAGCTTAATTTGGTGCATTAGAATTATCCTCCTCTTCTTACCATTTAACCTTTTTCCTCTTACTCTCTATTAGACCATGTTTAGCTGGCCACGGGACTAAAAGTAGCGTTACTGGGTCAGTCCTCTCAAAAAACTTTGATAGTTGTGGGATATAATTGTAATTTTTAAAACGAGAAGTCCATACAGACTTGATTTAGCTAATTAAAATTATGGCTAATTAAATTAGCAAGCCCTAGTTAAAGTTAGTATGGTTTTTAATCAAAAAACTGCTTGATATTGGATTCAATTATAGCTCATATATAGACAGATTGATATCCTGTTCGTTTGACTAATGAGCATTGAAAGTTGTTCCTTAATTGTTAAGGGACAATTAACTATTAACTATTAACCGCAAAGGGATATCAATTAATTCAGTAATTCAAATTATATAGCGTAGCGCGTCGTTCAGGAGTGGTACAACTTAGATGAAGTTGAAAAACTAGAAGTCATAAGTCATAATTTTCAAACATTGGCTTAATTGAAACTATTAGATAATATAACGATTATTGTCCAAGAATGATTTAGAATTGCTAGAGTAGCATACCTTCAATAAATAATAAATTTAAGTTTAACCTCTTCTTTGACAAACCTTAACGTTTGTTGACTAAGATCAGCGCATACGAAGAGGAGTTAGATGTGTTTATCATTAAGATATTATTGGTTGCTTTAGTGCAGCTACTACTTGGGGATTTTCTTTCTACTTTTGTGTACCATGTCCCTGAGCACATTTTTGGTAAATTCCATGCCATAGTACACCATAGTAAGAATCGTAGCTTCATTCACTATGCTGTATTAACTAAGAACCCCCTGGTAATCCTTGATGGTTTCGCAGGTGCCTTTCCTTATTTGATGTTTGTGCCTTGGTTCTGGCAGATTTCTCCTCTAGGAACTATCTTGGGACTAGTCTTGGGTGAGCTTCATGTGATCTGGAGGCATGTTTCTGTGATGGAGTGGAAAACTCCCCAGACCCTAGAGCGCCTTTGCAACTTCTTGTGCATTACTACTCCAGAAAAGCATTGGCTTCATCATCAGGATGCAACAGTTGCTTATGGGGATATCTTCACATTTTACGACCAACCAGCACAAGCCTGGTATAGGTTTTTGATGTCAGTTAAGAAGAAATATAAGCTAAGTAGGGAGAAATCAAGTTAGGATGCTGGCTGTTGACTGTTTACTCTTAAGTATATGGTACGGTCAACCCTGGACGGTAAACAGTCAACGGTAAACCAAAACTATTTTGCCTACCCATTATCAAGAGCGTTTAATAGAGCTTTAGAAGCTACAGAACTTATAAACAATGCCTCTAATCCAAAAGGCCTTTCACGGAATATCCCAAGACGGACAAAAACAGCGACAGCGGCTGCGTTGGTATTCAAAGGGGGAAATGATTCCTTTGATTGCACCTGGGATCTGGCAAGTCTGTCAAGGTATTGTTCAACTCAGTAAAATTAACCTTGATGGAGAGGAAGTGCTACTAGGTTGGGCATTGCCCGATACCTCTTTCCGGATTGGGTTGGCTGCTCTAGACACCTATCAGGCTCAAGCTTTATCCGAAGTGCATCTTAAATGGTTTTCGATGATTGAATTGGAAGCGTGCCCTCATCTATCTCATTCCCTATTGAATCAGCTAGGTCACAGGATACAACAGACAGAAGCACTTTTAGCGATCGCTGGACTGCGCCGAGTAGAAGACCGCTTGCAGCAGTTATTATTCTTATTGAAACAGGAAATGGGGGAGCCAGTTCCCGAGGGCACTCGCTTGAGTGTGCGCATGACCCATCAGAATCTAGCTAATGCCATCGGCACCTCTCGGGTCACAGTAACTAAAACTCTAGGAGAACTCCATAACCGTGGTATGATTACATTTGACAGAGACCGTCACATCATTGTCAAACATGGTATAATATGTAATAATCTCTGAAGCTAACTTGAAGCTAGTACTGAGTACTGATTAGTGTAGTGATTAGTGATTGTGTCAGTGTGGCAATGGCTTTTTAGGCTTTGTTGTCAGGTTTGTTGTCAGGTTTTTTACTTGTGCCTGACTCAAAAGTAGTTGTGTTGCTCAAAGCGCTTCATGGTAGCTCGTTCAACGAATTTAACTGGTCTAGGAGTTGCCAGCTGGAAAAGTGGTAAATAGCAACTCTGAGATCTGAATCCTAAAATAATACTAAGATTAAGTGGTATAAATATAGATTCATAGCTGAAAAGCAGTTATTTATGCCTCTTGATCAATTAGTTCCAAAATTCTTAAAAAAATCTCTCTTCCAACTAGGAGAAGTGCCTGTATCTATTTTCACCATACTTCAATTAATCTTTTTATTTTTAATTGCTAAATTTATAATTCAAGATTTCAAAAAATTCCTGAATTATAAACTGCTTAATAAGCTAGTTAATGATCCAAATAAAAGAGAATTTTTATCTAAAATAATTAGTTATGCAATTTTAATCGTATTGGTATATATTATATATTTTATAGGTGGTTTAGATCTAATTAAGTTAACCATTTTTGAAGTAGGTAATACTAAAGTATCTATTAAATTAATAATACAGCTAGTACTGTCTTTAATGATAGTAATTTTTCTGGCTAGTACCCTAAAAAACTTTCTAAAACAAGAGCTACTTCCCCAAATGGGGATTGACGAAGCTAATCGAGCAGTTATCGCTACAATCATCAGTTACGCATTTGGAATATTAGGCATTGTAATTGTTCTGAATAATCACTTTGAATTGGGTTCATTAGCCGTTATTGCTGGTGGCTTAGGGGTTGGAATTGGTTTTGGACTACAGGATATAACTAAAAACTTTATCAGTGGTGTGACATTACTCTTAGAACGAACAATAAGAGTTGGTGATTTCATTGAATTTGATGGGTTATCCGGATATGTTAAAGAAGTCTCCATGCGGTCTACAATCATCCGGACAAGGGAGGGTGGAGATGTAGTAGTTCCTAACTCTCATTTGGTGGAAAACCGAATGCTTAACTGGACTTTTGACAGCTATAAAGCCCGTATACACATACCTGTAGGAGTCGCTTACGATAGTGACCCAGTATTAGTGACAGAAGTCCTGTTAAAATCTGCTTATTTAGAACCATCCGTCTTATCTGAGCCGACACCTAGAGTTCTTTTTAAAGGGTTTGGTGATAGTTCTTTAAACTTTGAACTTCGGGTATGGGTCAATCGAATTGATCAAGAACCTTTTATAAGAAGTTCTTTGAATTTTATTATTGAATATAATTTACGTCAGCAGGGACTCTCAATTCCTTTCCCTCAAAGGGATTTTTGGCTGCGCAACCCTGAAGCCCTGATGGCGAGAGACATTCACCGCGAAAATATTGAAACTATTGAAGAAAATATTGGACAATCAACTCAGCAGCCATTCAAAGTTAAAACACCTAGACCTTTAGCGTTACGTGACTTACTGCGGCAGGTCGATTATTTTAAAAATTTTACTGAATTAGAACTAAGGCAATTAATTGAAATTGGATACCGAAAGCGCTTACGTGCCTCAGAGATTTTATTTCATGAAGGCGACCCTGGAGATGCGTTTTATATTATCCTAGCTGGTTCTGTCGAAGTCTTTGTAGAGAGGATTAACAAAACTCTCAATAATCTTCAGGCCGGTCAATTTTTTGGCGAACTTTCGTTAATGTTAGGCGTACCAAGAACAGCATCAGTTAGAGGGTTAGAAGAGTCACTACTATTTGTAATTAACAATAAAGGTTTTAAACAACTATTGAAGGACTATCCAGATCTATCGGAGATTATTGTCCAGGAATTAGGCAAGCATCAGGAAGAATTAGCTGAGCGACAAAAACAGATGCGGAAAATGGGTTTGTTGGATGCGGCAGAAGATGACAAAAATCTTCTAGTTTGGGTTCGCAAGCGAGTCAAGAGACTATTTGCTCTTTAATAGCAGGATCAGTTTGTTTAGTATTGATACTAAGTTGCGGTCAAAGGTAAAACTTTCTCTACCCCCAATCTCCCAATCTCCCAATTTCCCAATCTCCCTATCTCCCTATCCAAGCAATCGACTATCTTTGAATCCAACTTGGTATGAGTGTTGAGTATGAAGTGTTGAGTGTTGAGTGTTGAGTCTTGAGTGTTAAGTGTTGAGTGTTGACAGTATCATAGAATCAAAGGTCAACAGAAAACTATTTAGCTTAGCCGTCATTAAACCTTATTTATGGCTAAACCGAAACCAATTCCAGCGATTACTCTGCCACCGGCTGCAAATCCTCAGCAGGAAGGTGAATGGTTACGAGAAACTCTTGCGCAATGGCTAGATCAAGAGTTTCTCCCAGAAGCAATTAATCAAACGATTGCACAACGCGCCGCCCAGATTTTCGTCCGTCAACGGATGGAGGGAGAAAATGATTTGGGTTCACTTGTGATTGCTATTGTTACAGAAATGCAGGCGTTTGACTTTCGAGAAAGTTTTTACGGGGAATTTGCGATCGCTAACGCTGTCAGTGACCTACTCTTAGAAAGTCTTGGCATTGATCGCTGTTGTGGCCAGTAGAGGTTTCAGGTTTCAGGTTTGTTTGCGTAGCGTGGCCGCAAGGCCAAGGTTGAAAGTTTCCAGAGCGTCATGCAAGGGTCGGTTTAAGCTCAAGGGAGAGTAGCTATGCTCCTCTTCAGTAGGAAAACCCGAAGGGTAGACTACGGTAAGTCAGAAAATCTTCTACCCTGCAACCTGTTAACCTGCAACCTGTAACCTGCAACCTAAAACCTGCAACCAGTTAACCTACCAGCTTGATTTAACCACACCTGGCAATAGACCTTGGTGCGCCCATTCCCGCAAAACATGGCGAGATAGTCCAAAGTCTCGGTAGTAACCCCGAGGACGCCCTGTAACCCAACAACGGTTCCGCACACGGCAGGGGGCGCTGTTGCGGGGGAGCTGTTGTATTTTCCGGTGGATCTCTAACCTTTCTCGTTGAGTCGCAGCATTTTTAAACTCTTCCTTGAGCGCCTCCCGCTTAGCTGCGTACTTCTCTACCATTTTTTTGCGCTTTTTTTCGCGCTCAATCATTGATTTTTTAGCCATTAATTCTCGAAACTCTATCTAAAAGAAGACACTGCCTTTTTATCTTATCCGATGAACTTAATCAGAGGCTGGTACAGTAGCGTTAGTTTTCCAGCTCTGTGTTGTAGTAGTCGTTTTCTCAGCCAGATCTGCACTGGCACATAAATCCGCCAAAACACAAGCATCACAATCAGGTTTTCGGGCTTTACAAATTGCCCTACCATGATAAATCAGCCGAATCGACCAGTTTTCCCAATCCTGCTGGGGCAAAAGCCCCATTAAATCTCGCTCAATCCTGATGGGATCTTTGTGTTTTGTCAATCCTAAACGCTGACTGAGGCGCTTGACGTGAGTATCTACAGTGACTCCCTGGTTAATACCATAGGCATGGGCAAGTACGACATTGGCGGTTTTACGAGCAACTCCAGGCAACTTGAGGAGTTTGTCCATTTGTTTCGGTACCTGACCACCGTATTCCTTAACAATCATGCGGCAGGCACCTTGAATATTTTTTGCCTTATTGCGATAAAAGCCAGTAGAGCGCACTAAAGTTTCCAAGACTTCTATATCAGCACTAGCGATGGCCACAGCATCAGGAAACTGGCGAAACAACCCCGGTGTTACCTGATTCACACGTTCATCAGTACATTGAGCTGAAAGAATGGTTGCCACCAGTAACTGTACTGGTGTTTCGTAATTCAGTGTACAGGTGGCTTCCGGATAGAGTCGCTTAAGGCGAATTAGAATCTCTAGGGATCGTTGCTGCTTGGCAGACCATTTACGGCTAATACTCATGGGTTGGAAGGTTGGAAGGTTGGAAGGTTGGAAGGTTGGAAGGTTGGAAGGTTGGAAGGTTGGAAGGCTGGAAGGTTGGAAGGTTGAAGGTTGACAATATCTTAGGGTCAATGTCTTCTGAAGCTACACTAGTAAAACCAACAGGGTAAACTAACCTAGGTCAAGAAATCTTTGTACCTGTAACCTGCAACCTGTAACCTGTAACCTGTAACTTGCAACCTGTAACAACTTGCAACCTGTAACCTGTAACCTGTAACCTGTAACCTGTAACCTACAACCTGCAACCTGTAACCTACAACCTGCAACCTGTAACCTACAACCTGTAACCTGTAACCTACAACCTGCAACCTGTAACCTGTAACCTGTAACCTGTAACAACCAAACACGGGTCACTGGAATAAGTTTTGTACCCAACCCAGGTTAGCTGTATCCCGAATAATCAAGAAGACACCTAAACCCAGAAGCAGCACTAGCCCAGTTTGCATAATATTCTGCTGTACTTCCATGGGCAAGGGCTTACCTCGAAGTCCTTCAATCAGTAAGAAAGCCAGCTGACCACCATCAAGGGCTGGTAGAGGCAAGATATTAATAATCGCTAGATTGATACTAATCAGAGCTGCAAACTGTAAAAGATTGACAGCGTTGGAACGAGCAATATCGGCTCCAATCGCCACAATTGCCACTGGACCGGATACTTGTTCCGCTGTTTCGCCAAAATTACTCAGTAGCTGACCAAAGCCTTCCAGGGTTAAGACTGTAATGCGTTGATATTCTTCGGCACCACGACTGAATACCTCCAGCAAACTACCAGCACGCTTACGCACTTCCTCCCCATTGGGAGACAGTTGTACACCAATTTTTCCTTTCCCATCTATCCCTGGTTCCGGAATCACCTTCAACAGTAGCGTTTGTTTTTGACGCTGTATCCGCATTTCCAGGGGCTGGTTGGGATGATTTTGAATCGCTTTCATCAGGAAAGTAATCCCTTCCGGGTTTGCTTCCAACTCTTGACCATCTACGGCGAGAATTATGTCTCTTGGTTTAAGGCCTGCTTCTGTAGCCACTAAACTGCTTTCTGGGGCAAGTTTAGGCACTACCACACCCGCTTGGTAGTTGAATTGGGAGATGCCAACCATTCCTACCTGAGCCACAAGCAGGAAGTAAGCAAAGACTAAGTTAGCAATGACACCAGCACTAATCACAATTGCCCGGTCTAGAATCGGTCGGTTGCGGAGCAAATTGGGGTCATTGGGGGGAATCTCGCTATCGGGGTCATCATCAGGAAAACCCACAAACCCCCCTAGGGGAATCGCTCGCACTGCATACTCAGTTTCTGGACCCTGATATTTCCATAGAATTGGACCAAAGCCAAGAGAAAAGCGATTGGCATAGATTCCTTGCAGACGAGCTGCCATAAAATGACCCAGCTCGTGAACAAGAATCAAGACTGCCAAAACTGCAATCGCCGCCAAAATTGACATATAAGTGAAGAATTTATTTAATGTAATGTTAACTTCATTTTTCTATTGTATAGGCATTGCAATTAGGTTCTAGGTTCTAGGCTTATGGCTGATGGTATTACAAGACGTCTCGCCCCATATAAGGCTGTAAAGCCTCTGGGATCTTAACCGTTCCATCCGGTTGCTGATAATTTTCCAGAATGCCTGACATAGTACGCCCCACTGCCAATCCTGAGCCATTGAGAGTATGAACAAAGTGAGTGCCTTTTTTGCCGGACTCTTTGAAGCGAATCCTACCCCGCCGTGCCTGGAAATCAAAGCAATTGGAGCAACTGGAAATCTCCCGATATGTCCTTTGCGAAGGCAGCCAAACTTCTAGGTCATAGGTTGTAGCGGCTGAGAAACCGATATCCCCTGTACACAGTTCTACAGTTCGGTAGGGTAATTTCAAGGTTTCCAAGATCGCTTCAGCATTCTTAAGCAGTTTCTGATGCTCTTGGGAGGAGGTACTAGGCTCAACAATTTTCACTAGCTCAACTTTATTAAACTGGTGTAGTCGAATTAGACCCCGGGTATCCCGTCCATAGCTACCCGCTTCCCGGCGAAAGCAGGGGGTGAAGGCACAGAGATTAATGGGAAGTTGGGATGCTTCAAGGATTTCGTCTCGGTAGAGATTCACCAATGGCACTTCTGCTGTGGGTGCTAACCACAAATCATCATCAGAACACTTGAAGCTGTCCTCGGCAAACTTGGGCAACTGACCGGTAGCGGTTAGGGATTCACTGTTGATTAGTACCGGTGGCATCACTTCGGTATAGCCAGCAGCAATTTGCTGGTCAAGCATGAAGTTGATTAGTGCTCGTTCCAAAGCAGCACCAGCCCCGATCAATGTCACAAATCGACTCTGAGCGATTTTCACCCCTCGCTCAAAGTTAAGAATGCCGAGTTTTTCGCCAATTTCCCAATGGGGGAGAATCGGAAAATCCTTGGGAATGTACTCATCACCCCAGCGATGGACTTCCACATTTTCGGCTTCACTCTTGCCAATCGGTGTGGATTCGGAGGGCAAGTTGGGGAGGGATAGCAAGAGGGTGTTCAGCTGGTCTTTTAGGTCTTTTTCTTTGGGTTCCAGTTCGCTCAACTTAGTTTTGATTTGGTTACCCTCTTCCTTGAGCGACTGAATTTCTGGGCTTTGTGGAGGACTACCCGATTTGATTTTTTGACCAATCAGCTTACCAATTTCATTACTACGAGCCTGCAACTGGGTGCGGGATGTTTCCAGCTCCCGCTGACGCTGATTCAGTTCCAGAATAGGTTGTAGGTCATATTGATTGACACTACGTCGGTCGAGTAGTTCTTGAACCTTTTGTGGATTTTCCCGAATTTGCTTTAGGTCAAGCACGAATTTTCTTTACTAAAATGACGCGATCGCATGATCGGTACTCATCTGAGCAACATCGATCTAACTTCACCAATTTGCCACAGTTTTCTTGCCAACGGCAATTAACTTCTCCTGGGAGTAGGGAGCGGTGCGACAATCAAGCAAATTTAATTACGGGTCAAGCGCACCGAGGGAGTAGGGAGTAGGGAGTCGGCTGGTGAGCTGGTGAGCTGGTGTGGGGTATGTTGGCTAGCGACTGACTCGATTAAATAGCCACAGGGAAATGGCTATGCCAACAAAATTAGCAAAAATAGTGTTGATGTTTGCCTGCACAACAAACAGGTCTATCGGTGGAACATCATTACAAGCCAACCCAACTGGACTTTGTTGCTGAGCTAGAGCTAGGGCTACAAGGCTGCCTATGACTGCAAATGAGCCAATGATGGTCAATAACATTCCTACTAAACTGACAATCAAGCCCAGCCTAATCGTTTGAAGGGTTTGAGCTTTGCTTGGTATGTCTGACCCATTGGCAGCTAGCAGCCGACTAGCGATGCCAGTGTAACGGTAGGCAAAATAAATGCCTATACCTAAAGCCACTAGTCCACAAACTACGAAAAAAAGACCGAAGCCGATTCCTTGACCCCCTTGATTGTCAGGTTGAGGGCTGGCAAGGGCAAACCCTGCAAACACTAAAATCAGCGTAGAAATAACCCCTAGGATTAACTGAGTCCAGAAGGAAATCCAACCGAATCTGCGTAGGGTTAGGGCAATTTTTTGACGAGCTGGTGGGATGGAACTGTCAGGTATCTCTCGCATGGGGGCTGTGTCCCTTGAGTAATCACTTTTGAACCGCCTACCACGCGCTCCGCAACGCGAAAAGACGTAGGGCTAATCTTGGGTTGGAAGCTAAACACCCTTGTGGTAGGTCGGGGGGGTCAGCAACCAACTTTATTGTGACAAGGATTGATGACACTCGCAATTCATCCCCAGCTAAATCGCAGATAAAGCCCTGAGGGACTTCTTGTGGGAACCGTTAATTTTCTACAAAACCTGCCTGAATGGGTCCTATGTGAGATGAGCAATATTAATGGTTCACTTTTGTGTTACACTAACCCCCACTTACTCCAACCCCCACAAAGATTGCTATATATTAATCCCTCCATGCCCCCATCCTTCCATCCCCGATCATCCTCTCTAGGTCGCATCAATGAAATTGGTGTTACTCGTCTGTCTTGTCTTCCTTCCCGATGTTCCCCTTGATAGTCGGTAGTTTTGGATAACGGTTTCGAGCAATTATTAAAGTTGATCTTTACTTTTTAGGTGTGTTAAGTCCAAAATTCATTAAACTTTCATCAAATTAGGGAGATATTTAAACCCTACGCCAGAGATTTTTAAGTTATAAAGTGTGATAGCGATGTACCTACCAAGGTGAGTCGTTTAAATAAAACTCACTGCAAAACGCGCGTGAATTTCCCAGGGTGCCTCCAACCATGATTATTTGCCAGAAAACCCTCTAATCCCATCTAGAATAACTGGGAATTCCAACTACATATGCAGATGAAATTCGAAGATATCTATAACTTTTTCCAAGATCCTCCACCCAACTATCTCAATAAAGAATTAGCCGTATGCTATGTGCTATCGGTGTTGTTGCAAGGAGAATCTTATGGAACACAACTGATCCAACAACTGGAACAAGAATACCCCACCTATCGACTTTCAGATACTGTCCTCTACAGTGCACTGAAGTTTCTTGAAGAAAAACAGGCAATTTCAGCCTACTGGCAAAAAGTAGAAGGAAGAGGACGCCCACGCCGGATGTATCAAATCTGCCCAGAGTGGCAGGAGAAAGCTATAGAACTGGCCAGTTTTTGGCATGACTATATGGCTGAGGAAACAACCGTGGGGAAATTTCAGCCAAGGACTCCCTGCCACCAGTCTGTTGTTGAGTCAGTTAGGTAGGGAAGTAGCAATTTTTTCCAGGGTGCTGTCTTTGAAAACCCTGGTGGCATCCCAGAAGTCAGGTGATGCATTGTCTTACCCAGATGTGAATTCAGGTGAATTCAGGGCGTGCTAGCTGCTAGCCATCTACCCACACCAGCATCTTACAGCCTCTAGCTAGTGGGTACCGAGGAGCTAACCTGACCAAAGTGTGTCTAAGAAATTGTAAAGTAGTAGCAAAGGATGTGTATTTTTATCGTTAATATTCAGTGAATACAACTATTCTTGCTTCTACACTTTTGCTAACCCTTTTATTGGCAGTAGGTTTGTTTTTCTTTATTCGAGCCTCTGTGAAAGACCGAATACAACAAGTCAAGTTAGCTTCCCCAGAAACAGAAGAATCGCTTCTAAATCAGTTGAAGCAATATTTTGATCAAAGAGCCTACCAGGTGGCGGCGGTGGATGCTGCCACTAATCAAGTCACGTTCCAGGGGATAGTCCGACCGAGTTGGTTTCTGGCTATCTTTTTAACCGTCTTAGCTGCCTGTGGTATAGTCTGCTTATCTCTAGTGCTCTCTATTTTGTTTCCGACTTTGACTAAGGTGTTTTTGGGGCTAGTGGCACTAGCTCCCGCTGCGGGCCTTTTTTATTGGAAAAAAGCTGAGCGACTCGAACAGGTATCTCTGAAATTAGAATCAGCGTCTACCCAAGCCCCTGGGGATCAAGCCACTGCGGAGCAATCTTTGGTTATAGTCACTGGCCATCGCGATGAACTAATACAACTTCAACAGTCTCTGAAACTAAAACCCTTGCTGTAAGCAAGCAGGGTTTGACATCCTCCCCAACTATAATCAGCGAGATCAATTTCCAGAATAGGTAAATTTACCAAGATACTTAGCCCTCCTCAAGCCAAAGAGTTTGAGGAGGGCTAAGTCAAAGCACTTTCAATAAATATTACCAGTAAGGTTTCAGCGGCTACGAGCGGCAACCCCTACCTTCTTTAAGGGAGAGTTGATTAATCGCAAACTGGGAAACAGAAAATGATTTTCTTCCACATATTGGGCACCGAAGAGCCCTTTTTCTGCCCAGAAATAACGGTCTGTGGTATGCTCGTTACGTTTGACCAGTAGTAGGGCAGGTGGAACTATCCCTTGTGATCGAATGTATGCCCGTGCTGCTGTAACCGGTTTATACTCGCCACTTTCTAGATTGTACTGAGGTACATGCTCAAGTATCTTGCGCCCTTCTTGGCGGCGGCGACTCTTACGCTTACGTCTTCTTGCCAACCTTTTTACCTCCTCTTTTTGCTGGCAATTGTAAAGATAGTTACAAAAGCCGTGGAAATTATATCGAGTCTTTTGAGAAATATCAAGCTCTTGTCATAGAACTAAATAAACCGGCTGAAACCTTTGACAGCAATACTTTAGGGGATTTTCAGTTTCCTGATGACCTCCGGAAAATTCATACAAAAATTTAATTTATTTAATAAAAATTAAATATAATTAGAAGAAATAGCCTTAAACTCATCCGAGCATTACACTGATCAGGTGATGAGGTGATGGGGTGATCAGGTGATTGGGCAACGGATGTAACGGATATTTGCCATAGGTCTAATGACTGATGACTTATCACGCTATGACTTATCACGCTATGACTAAAGCTGACTAAAGCATAATAGTCAATTGTTTAAGGGGTTCGACATTTATAGAAGGGAAGCTGATAGTGGCTTAACTTCGAGTAGGATTAACCCAGATCACTCATCTATAGCTCATGTTCACTCGATTCAGTTCAGAATTTGTCTCCCTGTGTCGAAACCAAGTGGCTTTATTAACCCAAGGACTGGGAGCAGCTAGTGGTGCTGTATATTTAACGGAAGAATTCGTTGAGGGAAATCAGGCAAAGCTAATTCCTGTGGTAGTTTATCCGGAAACAAGTACCGTGTGGGATATGAGTGATCCTGACTGGGTTTTGCCACAGAAAATAGGTGAGATTGATCAGATTCCTCGATTATCCAGCAGCTTACCTCGGCTACTCCCTCAGGGAAATAACCAAGATCAAGATTTGGGTTCAACCTCTTTTGACTGGACAGAAAATTCCCTACAGCAGCAGCACCAAATTGTTTTACCTCTAATCCATGAAGGGATAGTGATGGGGTTATTGGTGAGTGCTCGTGATGATAGACCTTGGAATCACACAGAACAGGCAAGTGTGGAAAGCATTGCCAGAACCTTAGCGATCGCATATGTCATAGAACAGCGTCAAGGTTGGTTTGAGCAGCAGTTGACTCAGCACAGACGTCTACAGGCAAAACAACGGGATATGCTTGATGATCTGCTGCATCAATTTCGTAATCCCCTGATGGCCTTACGAACCTTTGGTAAGCTACTGCTGAAGCGACTGGTACCAGGAGATAAAAACTATCCAGTGGCTTCGAGCATTATACGAGAAAGCGATCGCTTACAGGAGTTGCTGCAACAGTTTGATGCTTGCCTGGACATGAACCAAACCGGTACAGCATCCTTAACTTTGCCTGTAGCTACGGCTGAGGCTTGCTCATCCCCAGAATCAGATGATCTTGGGGAGATTTACCCAACTAGTCACTCCGAACCACACTCCACCCCAGGGGAATTTCCCCTACTCACGGACAAAACTCTTCCGTTGCAACTGTTTGCGGTCAAGGATGTCTTAGAACCCTTGCTTATATCTGCTGACGCTATTACTCAAGAGGCTAATTTGGAGTTGCATTGCTCTATTGCCCCTGATTTACCTTTGGTGAAAGGGAATCCTAAGGCTTTACGGGAAGTCTTGAGTAATTTGATTGACAATGCTTTGAAGTACACCCCAGCTGGGGGAAAAATTGATATTCAAGTTGGTGTTGGACAATGGCTTGATCATGGTGATGCTATAGCGATCGCAATTAGTGATACTGGTCCAGGTATTGCTCCAGAAGACTTAGACCATCTGTTTGAGCGACATTATCGGGGAGTTCAAGCTAATGGTCCTATCCCTGGCACTGGTTTAGGATTAGCGATCGCAAAAGAACTCATGGCATACATGCAGGGTGATATTGAAGTCTTTAGTCCTGCCAAACTACTATCAACTGAGGAAAATGGGGAATTATCCATTAGTCATGGTCAAGATAACTCAAGGATGGGAACAACCTTTATCGTTTGGTTGACTTACGCTCAGTAGCCCTCAGTAGATAGTTGTTGTTGACCAAAAATATGGGTTTCAAGCCTGGCCTTTGGCCACGCTACTTGAGGTGCCCTTCTAGGGCGACTTTTCCAGGAATAATGTATAATATATTTAATTGTGTAGCCTAGCACAGGCAGGATTCGTCGGTACTGCCCTATTTAATAACGAGCGTTTTGCGATGCTAGTACACGAGGCGCGAAAAACCTCGCTATACGCATGGATCTTAACGGATACCGAACACCAGTAAAATACAGTTTCAAAATATTTAACGTACCGTGGGGCACACGGAAACGGGGAAATTCCCAACGCTTAGGGAGATCAGCCCACTGGGGTTAGTTAAATTAGGCTCGATATTTGGTTTTTAAACGGGTATTTGGCTTAAGTATTGCCTTTCAGGATAGCTAATTTTAAGGCGTGTCGTAGAACTAAGAATCCTCGCTCTTTTAGGGCGGGGAGTGTCAACGTTGAGAGGTTGGCTGTGATTGGTTAATCTATCATCCTCTCAACAGTTAACTGTCCACATATGTAGTTACTGACTGCTAATCACCAGGTCAGAGTCGATGGTAAGCTGTAAGTCGGTTTCTGGTTCAACCACAAATAGGTCAACGCTGCTGCTACCAAATAAACGTTTGCCGATATTTAAAGCGATGCCAGAACTAACTCCGATCAAGATTTCTTCTGTAGCGATCGCACGGTCACCGGTAACGGCAGAGATAGCAGCGGCGGCAGCGGTACCAACTGCTGCATCTTTTAGGATACTCCCTGGATTGCTACCCTTGCGAATGGTTTCAGTGGTGGTAATTTCCTCAGAGGTGGCATTAAACGATAGGGTTTCACCATTGATCAACAGCTGCTGAGCTACAAACTGAGCTCCCTCTTTTGTCGCACGCAGTTCGCCAACCACTTCACTACCAGCAGGAATCAGCAACTTGCCCTCATCAGCAGTGGTAATGTTTAAATCCACTGTCAGGGTTAGGGGAATAGTTTCCTCTTGGGCGAGCAGAATTTTATCTTTTTTGTACTTAACCGGAATAGAAGTACCTGCAGGAATTGTGAAGGCTACAGGTGCTGGATTGGGATCGATAATGTATTGGGAGCTAATCACTGGGGCTTGTTCTGTTGCCACCAGCGCTTGGTACATAAAAGCTGCAACTTCTGCACGAGTTGCATTCCGAGTCGGATTGAGAAAGGCAACGTTAGGATAATTAACCACCAAACGATTTTCTGTAGCAGCAGCGATGGGAGCACGGGCAAAGTTAGAAATTTGGCTGCCGTCGCGGTAGAAACTGACCAGTTCTGAGGTAGAACCGCTGGAAGAGAAATTCAGTCCATTAGAAAGGGCAACTAAAACTTGTTCACGGGGAATATTTTGTTCAGGTCTAAAGATATTACCAGGGTAACCACTTAGAAATCCGGTTTGGTAGGCTTCCTGAATGGCAGGATTTGCCCAGTAGTTGGAAGCAACATCCACGAAACTGTTGCCACCGCGAATCGCGGGTTTATTGAAATCTTGATTTGCTTTACGCAGCATTGCCGCAAACTGAGCGCGGGTCACTGGTGCATTTGGTCTGAAGGAGCCATCAGGAAATCCGGCAATAATACCGCGCTGGGACAATTCCCCAATAAACTCACTTGCCCAGTAGTTGGATGAAACATCGATAAAGTTAGTGCTTTGGGCAAAGGAGGGAGCAGGTGCGACTAGGGGAGCCATGGTGGTGGCGGTGAGTCCAAGGGCTAAAACAGCAGCAGTTCCTGATTGAAAATGATTTAGGTTAAGCATGGAAGGCATTCTCTTAAATTAATGTGTTCTTAATTAAATAGAACCAATCAGATGCTAGATGTTCCTAGGTTCAATAAAATTGTTTTTTTTGCTCAAAATAAGCATAAAAAACCAGATTACGCCTGTTTAATAACAATCATTTCGGCACAATCTGAGTAATTTGACGCTAGTAACATTCCATGAGTTGCCAACCACTTGCCAGATCAAAAATTGTCACATTAGCCCAAGGGGGTGGGGTGACCAGTTGACCCCGTGTGGAGTGTAGTAGGAGAGTGCTCAGGGTGACCCTAGAGCTAGAGTTGCTGGGTAAGTCCTGAAGTTTTGAAGACTTACCCAGCACTTAGCCACTGATCTACTGACGCAGTAATCAATCAGTAAATTGCTTATTAATCCACCGGCGGTAAATTTTTTGAATTGCTTTGAGTACTTTTTGACTACTCGACTGCTGAGATGGACTGCTGGGGTCGAGTAACTGCAAGCGATTCAGAAGTTTCGCTTCTTCTGTGTCTACCAGCCCATCACTATAAATTAAAGCACTGAGGGCTTCAATCAAGCGCTGATAGTCTTCTGGACTAGGGCGATCGCCTAAATACTCTTCCACCCAACTGTAGCATTCATCTGCTGACACAGCTTTGAGTTCATACAGTAACGGTTTAATCTCTGGGTCGTCAGCAACTCCATATTCCTTGGCGACTTTATACAGATATTCCCGTTCCTCTGCCTGAACTTTACCGTCTATCCAGGCGGCACCGATTAAAATTTTGAGCAACTGTTTGACATTAGAATTTGTAACCATGACTTTATCTCTCCAGTAGGGGGGAACCGAACCAATACAGCACTTGTTGCCGGGAGCAGGTCAAATTTGCAGAACAAATGAACTATATAGGGAACAGGGAGCAGGGAGCTGAGGCCGTAGGCCACGCTACGCGAACGGAGTTGGGAGCTGAGGCCGTAGGCCACGCTACGCGAACGGAGTTGGGAGCTGAGGCCGTAGGCCACGCTACGCGAACGGAGTTGGGAATATGGCATCAAAAATTCTCACAATTCCTAAACGGTACCCTATACTATCAGAGCAACCTAAAACACATTAGGGAGCTATGGCTTTAGTACAAATGTTCTGCATAAGTGACATGCTCCCCTTGTTGCCAATCAACCTTGAATCATCAACAGCTTGCCACGATTAGGGGAAAAGGGAAAGTGGAAAGGGAATAGGGGGAAGAGTGGGAAGATTGGGCAGACGGGGGAGAACTTTGTCAAAAAACCGGGTTTGTTAAAACTAACTTAGTTACACCCCTTTATCTAGGTAATAAACCTCATTTCTTTAAAGCCAATTTTTTTTTCACAGAAGTTTCAACCGGTAGTATGTTACGTTTAGTTCTACTTAACTAATTTAGTTCTTACTTACACAGTTCTGTTAATGGAAATCGATATTGATTACTTAATTCAAGGGTATGCTCAAGGCTATTTCCTAATGGCAGATGATACTGGTAATTTAGGCTGGTACTCAAGCCGCAAACGTGCTATAATTCCTCTCGATGATCGGTTTCGCTATCCTAAATCTCTGCGTCGTGTCCTAAATCAGGAACGGTTTAGTGTCAGCATCAACCGAGACTTTTTAGGGGTAATGACTGGTTGTGCTGACCGTGAAACTACTTGGATTTCTCCAGAACTAAAGGAAATTTATTGGCAATTTTATAAGGCTGGATGGGCCTACAGCTTTGAAACTTGGCAGGGAAATCAGCTAGCAGGAGGAATTTTGGGCATTGTAATTGGTGGAGCGTTCATTGGTGAATCGATGTTTTATCGGATTCCGGAGGGCTCGAAGGTAGCGATGGTTAAGCTAGTAGAACGGTTGCGTCATCGAAACTTTTTGCTGTTTGATGCTCAGATGATGAATTCTCATCTAGAACGGTTTGGTGCCTGTACGGTAAATGAGCAAGAGTATAGTCTGCTATTACAGCAGGCAATAGCACAAACCTGTTCCTTTGATGAACCGATCTAACTCAGCTAGGGCTTACTTGCTCCAAATAGCCAAACCTCCTCCCCGACCTCTAGCAGCAATGCAACGGTTTTCCACTAAAAAGTAGGTGAAGAATGCTTGTTCTTTTAAGGGTTGCTCATAGAACCTAGTTTCCCGGTCTTGTCCACCTTTAATGTAACCTTGATAAAGTGTTAGACCAGATAACGATATCCTGATTTGACTAAAGTCGAAAGCTAAGATATTGGTCTTAGGATAAAACTTCGTAGGACCGGTGAGAACTATTTGAAGCGGTCCAAGTTGAACAGCATTTTGAACCGTGCCTTGGTCTTGAGAAGACTCTGATGGGGAGTAGGATAGGTAAATTTTGATCCACTTTGGCAGAAATCGTCCGCTACCCAAGATCACCCCTGCTCGTTGGCGCGATCGCTTTGTCCCAGTAATAAACCCTAGTCGCCAAGTTCCGATCAGTTGTGAATAGCCATGGCTGAGTTTGGTTCGTTTAGCAGTTGTCTCTGCCTGAAGTAGTGCCTCGACTACAGCTGATGAGGTCGGGGGGGTCACCGATGGGCTTGTTAAAAACTCAATCGCTTGGTCTAGAGCTTTATCCATTGCTAGCAAGTGTCTTAGGGAAGTGTGGCGCTACTGGGTCAATCCCATGTCTTGAGAATCTAATCCGATCTTATCGCCGATCGCTAAAAGTATATCCTAGGGGAACAGTGAATTAACATAATTGTCTTGAATGGTCAAGTTGAGTTCCCTCAATGCCTTACGAAAGCGGTTCAATATTTCCCGGTTAGCCATTAAGTATTCCCGAGTAACCATAGGTTTTTGGATCGCAATGGTTGTGGCTGGGCTTTTGGCGTTCAGTTCCCTTAAGTAT
Organism: Moorena sp. SIO3A2; assembly: GCF_010672265.1. Classification (NCBI taxonomy): domain Bacteria; kingdom Bacillati; phylum Cyanobacteriota; class Cyanophyceae; order Coleofasciculales; family Coleofasciculaceae; genus Moorena; species Moorena sp. SIO3A2. The sequence continues at coordinate 42,055 of NZ_JAAHHC010000023.1, read as the reverse complement.
GCCCTATTCCCAGATATTACGTTTCCGGTGGTGGTGGTCAATGCTCAAGTGCCATTGGAGACTGCCCTGGAAACTGAGCAGAAACTGACTCAACCGATTGAGGAAAGGCTTTTCCCTTTGGCAGGACTCGATCAGATGGTTTCCTCAACCTACCCTGGTCGAACAGTAGTTACCCTCTATTTCCATGTCGGAACCGATCTCAACTCCTCTTCAATGGAGGTTGAAAAGACACTGTGGCAAATTGCTCTTCCTGAAGGTGCAACCTTTCAGGTCATTCCCTTCAATTTGAACGAATCCTCTGCAGTTAGCTACACCATCAAGAGTGATACTAAAGACCTGAAGGAATTAGCTGAGATTGCTAAGACTAGTGTTTTACCAGAGATTGCTCAACTTCCAGGAGTTCTGAAAGTCAATTTGTTGGGAGGGGGGGAAACTACCTTTACGGCTCTCAATTCTGGCTCAGACTTGACCAAACAAGCACCAGAAATTATTAAGGAGGAACAGCGGCAAGATACTCCCGAATCTCCCATACCCGTTACCCCAACTCGGATTCGCTTCAATGGACAGGAAGCTTTGGCTTTTCAGGTGATCAAAGGGGGTGATGCTAACACCTTAGATGTGGTTAGTCGGGTAGAGGAAACAGTGCAAAGGCTACAAGGTAGTTTGCCAGGGGTGCAGTTAGTCTTAGCAGTGACTCAAGCTAACTATATCCGGGAAGCGACTCAATCTACTATTGATGGTTTAGTACTGGCAATTGTTCTGGCAGTGTTGGTAATTTTTACTTTCTTGCGCAACTGGCGTGCCACCCTAATTACTGCCTTGGCAATTCCAATTTCCCTACTGGGAACCGCTATAGTGATGGCTATCTATGGGTTCAATCTCGAAACCATTACTCTACTAGCTTTGGCTCTGGTAATTGGGATTATCATTGATGATGCGATTGTAGAAGTCGAGAACATTTCTCGGCACTTGGAGGCTGGGGAGTCTCCTCGACAAGCTGCTCTTTCTGCTACTAATGAAATTGGTCTGACGGTTTCTGCTTCTACTTTGACCATTGTGGCGGTATTTCTACCGGTTGGTTTAATGGGTGGTAACTTAGGACAGTTCTTTAAACCCTTTGGTCTGACGGTTTCGGCAGCAGTTCTTACCTCTTTGCTAGTTGCTCGAACCTTATGCCCAGTGCTTGCGGTTTATTGGCTTAAACCTAGGCAGGGGAAAAGGGAACAGGGAACAGTAAACAGGGAAAAATTATCGACAGTAGTTTTCGACTTTTGGTTGAGGTCTAATCCTAAGTATCCTGATTTGCTGCGCTGGTCCCTAGGGAATCGGAAATTTGTAGTAGCATTAGCGGTATTGAGCTTGGTGGCTGGGATTTCTCTGATTCCCCTAATTCCTCAGGGGTTTATTCCTACCCTAGACCGAGGGGAATTTATGATTACCTATACAGCACCGTTGCCTCAGATGCCTAGTGCCTCTCAATTTGGTGATTTAATTAATAAGATTCTGAATTTGGGAGGGTTTGATACTAATAGTCAGGAGTCAAAGCCATTAAGTAATTCAGATACTAATTCAGATACTAATCCAGACCTTAGGGAGCAGCTAAAACCACAACTATCAAAACCAAAACTATCAAATTCCGGGTTTAATGGTCTATTTGCGATTCAAAGTGGGATGAAATTAGTACTGAACCAATCTGAGCAGGTGGCTAAGCAGTTGGAAGAAGCGGTGCTGGCTTTCCCAGAGGTGGAATCGGTCTATACAGTTGTGGGGGTACAGGGTGAGCCGAACAAAGGTAACCTTCAGGTCAAACTTAAACGTAATCGCCAATATACTACTGCTCAGGTTCAGGAAAAAATGCGGGCTGCTTTGCCGAAGATCTCTGGTGTAACTACTAGTGTTGAAGATATTCAGTTTATTGAACTACCTACTCAAAAACCGGTTCAAGTTGCTTTATTGGGTGATGATTTAGAGGTGTTAGGCAATAGTGCTGCGGATCTCAAAAATCGGATTGAGACATTACCAGGATTAGTGGATGTAGAGGCAACAGGTCAGAATAATCGAGGCAATAGGATTACTGAGATTGAGCATGTTAATGGTCAGCGAGGAGTTTATGTTCGCGCTAGCCTTAACCAGGGTCACAGGTTGGGAGATGCGACTGAGGAGGTGGTAAAGGTGGCCAAATTGGTTTTACCCGATGGTGTGAGGTTACAACTGTGGGGGGATTCGGCTCTGAGTAGTCATGTGCTGGGGAGTTTTGCTGGCACCTTGACCTTGTCTGTTACCTGTATGCTGTTAGTGCTAATTTTGCCTTTTGGCCGATTGTTAGAACCGATGGTGGTGGGCTTGTCGTTGCCCTTATCTATTGTGGGAGCAATGCTGGCACTTCTGATCACCCAGAGTGATTTTGGCATGATTTCTCTGATTGGTCTAATTTTTTTGCTGGGACTACTTGACAAAAATGCGCTTTTGCTGATGGATTATGTTAACCAACTTCGTCGAGGTGGTTTAAGTCGCACTGAAGCAATTCTGGAAACGGGAGTGGTGCGTTTGCGACCGATTATAATGACTACTGCTTCGACAATTTTGGGGATGTTGCCCTTGGCATTGGGATTTGGTGCAGGAGCAGAATTGCGACAACCGATGGCTGTGGCAATTATTGGTGGATTGCTTACGTCTACGTTGTTGAGTTTGATTGTTGTACCAGTATTGTATAGTCTGCTGGAAGATTGCTGGGTAGGATTATTTTCTGGTATAGCGCTACGCGCAAGTCAGAAGTCAGAAGTCAGAAGTCAGAAGTAAGCTATGACTAAGTTTCAGAGTTTAGAAATGTCAAACACCTTAATTGGTAGTGCTATAAGCAATAAGGAATTGGGAAACAGAGGAGCGTGCGTCAATGGCAATCAAAGCTTTCGTCACTGGAGGAACAGGGTTTATCGGTGCTCATGTTGTGCGATCGCTACTTGAAGCAGGATACTCCGTGCGAGCTCTGGTGCGCCCTACTAGCCAACTCGATAACCTCCAGGGTCTAGATATAGAAGTCGTTATCGGTGACTTAAACGATCCAGGTTTGTCCCAACTGATGCAGGGATGTCAGGTATTATTTCATGTCGCTGCCCATTATTCCCTGTGGCAAGCGGATCGAGATTTACTCTATCGTAACAATGTCGAGGGAACCCGTAATGTGCTACAAAGTGCTGGTAAAGCTGGGATTGAACGCACTGTTTACACCAGTTCAGTAGCGGCTATTGGTGTGGGTAAACCTGGGGAAATTGTGGATGAAACCCATCAGAGTCCTGTAGAGAAATTGGTGGGTGACTATAAAAAATCTAAGTTTTTTGCTGAACGGGAAGCAATCAAGGCAGCTGAATCTGGTCAAGATGTGGTGATTGTTAATCCTAGCGCTCCCATTGGTCCGATGGATATTAAGCCAACTCCTACCGGAGAAATCATTGTGCGCTTCTTACAGCAGAAAATGCCATTTTATTTGGATACGGGATTAAATTTTATTGATGTGCGGGATGTGGCTCAGGGTCACCTGTTGGCGTTAGACCGGGGGAAAAAAGGCGATCGCTATATTTTAGGTAACCAAAATCTATCTTTCAAATCCTTATTGGAGCAACTTGCGGACATTACTGGATTGAGTGCGCCTCAAAAAACTGTTCCGGTCTGGCTACCGCTGAGTATGGCTTGGATTGATGAGTGCGTGTTGACTGCTTTCGGGAAAACCCCTTCTATTCCGCTCAATGGGGTGCGTATGGCACAACACCCAATGTATTACGATGCCTCGAAAGCGGTGAGAGAGTTAGGGTTACCCCAATCTTCGATTAGGAAAGCCCTCAAGGATGCTGTTGATTGGTTGAGGTAAGGGAACAGCGGATCTGGGAACAGGGAGCAGGGACTGAGGCCGTAGGCCACGCTACGCGAACGGAGCAGGGAGCAGGGAACAGGGAATAGATAGACTTTTGGCAGCTTTAAAAAAGTTAACACAGTTCCGTTTATTTATCTCTAGGTACTTACCGCTGGCGGCAGGAAATAGGGAAACCGAGAACTGCGGCGAAATCTAGGATTTTAAGCAATTCGCGAACAGTATTGTTAATACCAAGTTGCGGTCAAACGTACAACTTTCTCTTCCGCCTATCTCCCTATCTCCCTATCTCCCTATCTCCCTATCTCCCTATCTCCCTATCTCCCTATCCAACCAATCACTCTCTTTGAATGCAACTCGGTATAATTTATCGGCGAGGCTGATCATAGTTCAAGCTGTAGGGTAATCATGATTACCCTCAATGATTAGCGTTAATTATATGGTGTGAGGACAATTATGGCAATTCAATTACAACAAGCCCTTGATGTCGGAAAGTATATTGTTACCCAGCGTCTTTTGGGTCGTAAACGCTTTCCCCTGGTGCTGATGTTGGAACCTCTGTTCCGCTGTAATCTAGCTTGTTCCGGTTGTGGCAAAATCCAGCATCCTACGGAAATACTCAAGCGCCAGCTAACTCCTGAAGAGTGCTTTGCTGCGGTGAAAGAGTGTGGTGTTCCTGTGGTTTCTATTCCGGGGGGAGAACCTCTGCTTCATCCACAAATTGACGAAATTGTCAAGGGTTTAGTGGCATGGCGAAAGTATGTCTATCTCTGTACCAATGGGTTGTTGTTAGAGAAGTCTCTGGATAAGTTCCAACCTTCCCCTTACCTGACTTTCAGCGTTCACTTGGATGGCTTACGGGAACGGCATGATCAGTGTGTGGACCGTCAGGGGGTATTTGATAAGGTGGTGCAGGCAATTCGAGCGGCTAAAGCTAGGGGATTTCGTGTGACTACTAACACGACGGTGTTTGAGGGAACTGATCCTAAGGAAATCCAGGAGTTCTTTGATTTCTTGGCCATGTTAGGTATTGATGGCATGATGGTTTCTCCTGGATATAGTTATGAATGGGCACCAGATCAGGAGCATTTCCTGAAGCGGGAACAGACTAAGGCGATGTTCCGGGAAATTTTAGCGCCTTTGAAGGCTGGGAAGAAAACCTGGAATTTTAACCATAATCCTTTATTTTTGGATTTCCTGATCGGGGAGAAAGATTACGAGTGTAGCCCTTGGGGAAGTCCTAGTTACAGTGTTTTGGGGTGGCAAAAGCCTTGCTATTTGTTAAATGAAGGGCATTATTCCACTTTTAAGGAATTGCTGGAGGAAACGAATTGGGATCAGTATGGTCGCGCTAGTGGTAATCCTAAGTGTGCCGATTGTATGGTCCATTGTGGGTATGAGCCTACGGCGGCTATGGATGCGTTTCAGCCCCAGAATATGGTTCGTGCTATGGGCAGTGTGTTAGGAGGGGTTTAAACCTGACCAATTTCCCAGACCATAAAGCTGGCGCTAGTTCCTAGGTCTAAGTGGTGATGGATTGCTAAGCCTGGCAGGATCGGCAAGGTCAACTTGAGCACAATACACACAATACAATAAAAGCGATCGCATTAATCTGAGGCGCACGAATAAATGCGATCGCATTAATCTTAGCTTTCTGATTCTTGATTAAATTGACATTGAAATCAACTTCAAGGTCATTATTGAATTGGGAATGAATTGGTTTTACTAAAACCCCATTATCTGCTGCCCCTTATCTAATCACAAAAATTAAAATTTAAATCCTAATAAATTCCAATAATTTAGGAGCCAGATAAATAGCCATGCCGCTAGCATACTCAAACAATAATACCCTCGTCTGATCCAAGACCAATTTTTGTCTCTCCAAGCCAGTAAACCAATAATCGATACTACAGTAGTCAAGCCTGTGGTGACAATGGGTAGATAAAGTAACGCAATCATCACAGGGGGGATTCCGAAGAAAAATTCCCAGAAATCTATTATACTAATAGCTATCCCCATCCCGCTGAAAAAGCATAAATTCAAGATACTAATCAGACCAATGATCAACTCCACCAGACGAGTATGTCGTGAAACTAGAGATAAGCTTTGATTTTTGCGGCTAATTAATGGTCTAATTAGCCAAACCAAACATCCCCATAGGAAGATTAGCACACAAAATCCTACCAGTCCAACCTGTAAAACAAGAGTTTCGTACCAGGCTAACTTTTCATAGGTTAAATGGACATGACTACTCAAAGACATAGCAGTAATTTTACCCTGACTATCTTTCCGAAAACTTATATACATATTGCTGTCAGGATAGCGAAATAGGAGTGGCTCAAATTCCTCCCATTTACTTCCTCCTGGAAATACAGTTAAGGTGCGGTCTGGATTAGTTTTAATAGTAAATAATCGTCCAGATTCCAGCAAAACCATGGCTAGTTTAACCAGGGAGTTTCGAGGATATCGAATGAAGCGATAGCCGCCATTAATTTGTTGATATTGCTGTTGATATTGCTGTTTATAATGCTGGGTACTATTAGCTTGAGGGCTAGCTTTAGAGCTAGCTTCAGGGATAGGTTTAATAATCGTTTCAGTAGGTGAGGTAATGGTCTACTGTACAGGATAATAACGATCTAAAAACTGTTCAACCAAGTCGTCTCGCAAATTCTCATTAAGACTGTTACGATTGTAAGCAATATAGAAACCTAACTTTTGTTCTGGGATTAAAAACACCAGATTAGTATACCCTGACATGCTACCGCCATGCTCAATTATCCGTTGATTATTCACAAAGCGCTCAAAAAAACCATAAGTAGATCCTGCCGATTGAGGAATGTTCGGAAAATTAGTATAGTGTTGGTGGTGCATATCCTTTACTGTAGTATCATTCAGGATACGCTGTTTACGATAACGACCTCCCTGTAAATGAGCAATCATAAAGTGGGCCATGTCTTCAGCAGTAGTAGTTAAAGCTGTAGTAGGAACACTTTTATTACAGGTAAAGGCTTGCTTTAGATAATTGCCATTTTTGTACCGATATCCTACAGCTAAGTTAGCTGCCAGCTGATACGGTAATGGTTGCTGAAAACTACTTTGACTCATATCCAAAGGTTGTAGGATAGTTTGGTCAATATATTCACTGAAAGGAATTCCAGCAACCACTTCTACTAAGTAACCTGCCAATGCTAATCCTACATCACCATAAACATATAATTGACCTGGTGGTCGCACTCGCTCTGGTAAATTTTCTGTGAGAAATTTTTCTAAGGATAGCAGCTTAGACTGGCAACGAGTGGCTCCGCCAATCACCCAAGCTACATCGAATCCATCAGTATGAGTTAAGAGATGATCAACTGTAATTGGCTTAAATTTATCAGTCTTAATTTGAAATTACTTAAGATACTGGTTAATATCTTCATGTAGCTTAAGCTTACCTTGCTCGACTAGTTGCATTACTGCTGTAGAGGTAACTAGTTTAGATACAGAGCCTACACGAAACAGAGTTTTGTTAGGAATAACCGGTATCTTATCCTCAAGGTTAGCGTAGCCGTAGCCTTTCGAGAAGAGAATCTTGTCATCTTTTACTAAGGTGAATACGGCACCAGGAATATGATTTTCTGCCATTTGATTGACAAAAAAGTCGTCACTAAATTTTTCTATATCCTGGAATTTAGTTAGTTCTAACTGGGAATCATTGGCTGTAGATACCATAGGCAAATCCTGATTAGATACATTCAAGGATTCCTGAGCAAATACGGGCAGTACAGAAACACTAAGAATCAAGATAGCTAAACTTATTGATTGAATCAGCTTTAATAATCTATATACTATTTTTTTCAATAGTTTTAGATTTGATAAATTTTTGCTCAAAGGGAATCGGGAATCGGGAATCGGGAATCGGGAATCGGGAATCGGGAATCGGGAATCGGGAATCGGGAATCGGGAATCGGGAATCGGGAATCGGGAATCGGGAATCGGGAATCGGGAATCGGGAATCGTAAAGCTAAATCTGTTACCTGTTGCCTATTACCTGTTCCTCAGTCAACAATCAAGCAACATTAAACCTACCCTTCACCGAACGCCAAAGGCGAACAACATTCAACATTCAACTTTTACCCAACCTTCAACCTTCACCCAACATTCAACCTTCAACCAACATTCAACCTTCAACCAACATTCAACCTTCAACCAACATTCAACCTTCAACCAAATTTAAACCTTCAACCAACTTTCAACCTTCAACAACATCCCAACGAAGCGGTGGGCTAATAATACCTTTTTCGCTATCTTTTGAACGCACTAAAAGCTGATACACATGCCAATGGTAGTCATAGGTATAAGCCCGATTCGGTTCATAAACCCCAACATCAACAAAATACTTACCACCGTTTAAATCTAAGCGGGATAGATGGAGTTTTATTTTTCCTTTACCTTTAATACCTGGTAAGGATGCTCCCATGGTAGTTGTGTTAGTCTCAAGACAGATTTGACCATCTTCAGTGCTAATGATGACACTAAAAATTAGTCCATCAATTGGTTGAAGTGACAAGTACTCAATGTCAATGGCCAAGGAATCACCACTATTAATCTCTAAGCTAGGTAACAGCAGCACATCGGTAATTTCTACTTCTAGAGAGCCAAACCGGTTTTCATTCATTCGCAGTTCCACACCAGACCTAGTCAGTTGGGCAGGTCTGTTGGGAGTAGGTTGCTGGGTTTGCGATCGCATTTGATTGACATACTGTCCTGCTACCACTTTTGGCTCACCGTAAGCCATGATTTGTCCTTGTTGTAGCCACAAAGCGCGATCGCAAAGTTGCTCAATTTGCTCGCTACTGTGAGAAATTAGGACAATAGCACAGCCAGACTCTTTCAACTGAGCAATTCGTTCCAAGCACTTAGCCTGAAATGCCAAATCCCCAACGGACAGAAACTCATCAACTAGCATCACATCTGGGTCTGTGTGTACAGCCACCGAAAACGCCAGCCGCATCTGCATCCCTGTACTATAAGTGCGGACTGGGTTATCGATAAACTGCTCAAGTTCAGCAAACGTCACGATTTCATCAAAACGCCGCCCCACCTCTTGACGAGTAAGACCTGCTACAACACCACTAACAAAAGCGTTTTCTCGCCCAGTCAAATCTGGATGGAAACCAGCCCCCAAATCCAGCAGCGCTCCAATGGAGCCATTAACCCTAACCTTCCCTTCATCCGGTTTTCCAACCCCACCAATCAAGCGCAATAACGTTGATTTACCTGCTCCATTGTGACCGAGAATGCCTAGCATTTGGCCTGGGGAAACCTTGAACGTAATATTCCGCAACGCCCAAAACCCTTCCGCTGCCATAATATGCCGAAAACCCGACAGCGCCGCCTCCATAATAGTAAGCGGTCGCTCAGGATGATAGTAGTTAAAGCGTTTACCGAGTCCTTGAACAATAATTGCATCAACCATCTATAATTCCTCCACAAAGCGATCGCTCTGCCACCGGAAAATTTGAAGACCGATAGGTAAAAACACTGCCGTGACCAAAGCCATAACTAGCAGAGCTATCCAATCCGGTGGTGTTCCTTTAATTAGTACAGCGCGATAGGCGGTAACCAGATGCACCATCGGGTTAAGGTAATAGAAAAACTGGTAATTTTTGGGCACATTAGTAATTTCATAAAAAATAGGTGTGAGATAAAAAAACAGCTGTAGAAGTACACCGATAGTATGCTGGGTGTCGCGAAATATTACATTAAGCCCAGCTAGTATATAGGCTAAACTAATGGTAACGGAAAACTGTAGAGCTTGTAGGATTGGTAACAGTATAATTACTGGCTGTAGCTGAACACCATCGATTAACAGAAAGATAACTAATATTGGCAGGGCTAGAATAAAGTGAATCAGACCTGTTGTTACGGTAACCACCGGTAAGATAGCGTTGGGAAAACCCGGTTGTCGGATCAGGGGGCGATTACTAATAATCACCCCAGTGGCTTGAAAAAGAGACGTGTTAAACCATGTCCATACCAACAAACCAGAAAATGCAAAGGAGGTATATTGAGGAATATCAACCGACAATACAAAACGGAAAACAAAGGAAAATACAGCTAGCTGGAGTAGTGGATTAAGCAGCATCCAAGCTACTCCCAAAACTGACCGTTTGTAGAGTAGCTTCATCTCCCGATTAACTAGCTCTCGTAGCAAATCATAGAGATAAGAAAGCCGCCACTTGTAAAATTGTTTGAGTTTTGATTTTCGATGTTGTATTGAAGACATTGGAGTAATATAGCATTTGACAGCAGTTGTCAATTGGTTTAGGTAATTTCGCCCTCCCTGGTTTTTAGAGAGCAGGGAGCAGGGAGCAGGGAGCAGGGAGCAGTAAATAGGGAATAGTAGGAAATAGATCCGATTATTTGATGATCTATTTTAAAATGCTATATTACTATTTTTTTAGACTTTAATAAAGCAGTAAATTAAAGCTTGATAGGGCTTTATTCAACCCATTGTGATTTAATTTTTTAGTTATTCAAAAAAACTTAAAACCTTGATTAAATAAAAGTTTCAGTCTTTGGCTGAGATTATTGTTTTACGAGAGTGAAACAATATTGTGATAATTTTTGTTCCCTACTCCCTACTCCCTACTCCCGACTCCCGACTCCCGACTCCCGACTCCCTACTCCCGACTCCCGACTCCCTACTCCCTACTCCCTTTGCTATACGACCTTCACGTTTAACCCGCAGATGGGACTGCCACAAAGACCAAACTCCAGCCAGATTACCTGTCATTTCCAACCAGATTAGGGAGATTGGATAATCGCTCCAACCTCTGAGCCGTTGATAGATGCGAGATAAATGAGCAAGTGGCAATCCCAGCACTATTTGCACCAATCCTCGCCAATCCCCATCCTGTAGCCATGTGGTCAGATTGTAAGCAACATGACCTTTACTGTAGTTGTAAAGCTGACGATGTAGCTCTGCCATTTCAGTGCGATGCTTATGCCAGACATAAGCGCTTGGCTCATAGATGAGGGTGTAGCCAGCTTTAAGTACTTTATAGAATAAGTAAGTATCTTCACCAACTCCTGAAGGCATACCGGGACCGAGGGCTTCGTTCATTAGACCAATCTTGGGATGACTAAAGATACTGGCACGAAAAGCAGCATTAGCGGTTGCTCCTAACTGCCAAGTTGGTACAGCATGGCGTGAAAAGGATTCAAACCAATCTCCGTTAACCTCAAACTCCTCAAAGCCCCGTCCCAAGCCGCCATAATTTTCAAAACACTGCTGGGCATTGGTTTCCAACTGTAGGGGCAAAACATTACCTGTGACAATCATCACATCCGCTCTAGCAAAAGGAGCGATTAGTTTTTCTAACCAATCCGGTGGCACAGTAACATCATCATCCGTCGCAATCACAATATCCCCAGTACTAGCAACAAAGCCAGCATTGCGAGCATAAGCTAGTCCCTGACGGGATTCACTAACTAAGACAACATCAGGAAACTCAGCAACCACTGGTGGAGTCAAACCAGAAGCGGGATGATTATCAACTACAATAATTTCCAATTGTCGAGTATACTTTTGGGCAACTATGCTGCACAAACACCTCCGCAAATCTTGGGGTCGATCATAGGTAGCGATGATAATAGAGATTGGTATTTTATCAGGTAAACAGGTTAGTAAATCAGTCTCTTTATCCGTGACTTTATAGTGATTATTTAAGATAGATATTGCTTGAGTATAGCAGTAATACCTACTGAAGTTAAGGTTTACTTCCAGCAGCTTCATACCAAACTGATTGACAATAACCTCAATTAAGCGACTCTTGCTAATCCCTCGATCAGGGTTAGGAATATCAACGCTACCTAAAAGCTGATCATGCCATTTCACAAAGACTCGTACTGATGAGTACTCTTTAACATCAGTTAATGCCTGTAAAGGTTCCCGTAGATCCACAGTCCGCACTGCCATACCTGGATTGGTTTTAACCTTTTGGATTTCTTCCTTAGTCAGAGCAGGAAAGATAGGGTCAGAAAAAATCGGGTAGGGAGCACTATCTACATCCTCTTCTGTTTCCCGTTCTTGCTCACCGAAAGATTTAGTAATCTCAGCAGCAGTGTGGCGAGCTTTGTGATAGCGAGTTAAACCAATGAAGCAGCCTTTTAATTCAGCCAGAATTAAATCCCGTGGGAAGCGAGTGGGATGTTTGAAACCAATCCACAGACGTCTTAAATTCCAATACACTATCCACCAGAGCAAAATCGACAAGAAAGAAAGACACTCATCTGGATAGGCAAAGAGACTACGGATACAGTAAGAAAACAGACCAATACTGTTATTAGTAATTTGCGTACGCAACTTAGCATAATCCCGTCGATGTCGATGGCGCACTATGGCACTAGGCTCATAGACGAGGGTATGTCCTTCCTTAACCACCCGGAAAAACATTTCTAAATCACCACCACCATTAGTCACAGTACCCACATCTAAAGCAGGGTCAAAGAAACCAATATCATCAAATACTGAGCGGCGATAAGCCATGTTTGCCCCTGTACCGAATTGTCCAGTACCCAGGAATTTCCAAGGCATTTTGTTGCCTCGATTAACCTGATACCACTTACGCCTCATGCCTCGCCCGAAGCCGCCATACATTTCAAACAGCACTTGTGCTTCGGTTTCCAATTCATAAGGCACAACTAACCCAGTCACTGCCATAACGTCAGGATGTTTAATAAACACTAGCGCTAATGCTTTTACCCATCCTGAATCAACCACTACATCATCATCAGTATAGGCAATTATGTCTCCTTTAGCTTCAAGAACAGCTCGGTTTCTCGCCCAATCTAAACCCGGACGAGGTTCACAAATATAACGAACATTAGTATAAGTTTCCACCAGTTTATTAGTGTCATCACTGGTGGGAGCATTATCAACAACTAAAATATCTAAGTAAGGATAATCGAGTTGATTGATAGCGTCTAAACATAGAGCAAGATCAGCAGTGCGATCGCGAGTACAAACCGCAACTGTTACTAACGGCAACTTGCCCTTATACTCTGGTGGTGACACATCAAACAAATCCTCAAGACACAACCTTTCGCGTCCGAGGGGTAAGGATAATCCATTGTACAAAAGGCGATTGATAATCGTCTCGCTATGGCCTTCCAGAATAAGTTTACTTAAGGTTTCTGCTGTGCAGTAACCATTAGTAATCGGTGCTTGAACATATCCAATTGGCGCACCATGGAAGCGAACCAGTCCTTTCACTGCAATATAGCCATCTAAACCATCAAGAGTAGTCAGGGGGCGGCTCAATTCAATGTCCACCACTTTGATTGGATAAAGCATAACCAAAACTTCCTTATATTATCAGCAGTGAACGGTGTAATAAATTTCCAAGCAAGAGCTTGAAATATAGACTCCATCGGCGTTTATTTAAATCCGCAGGACTTACGCCTACACCCGGTTTATTAACATAATTACCGGATTTAAGCTTAGTGATAATTCTCAATAAGCTTTTAAGGGACAAGATATACAACCCATAGCGAAAAATAGGCGTAATAAAATCAGCTTTTAAAGCTTGAGATAGCCAAAATAACGTACTGCGATCGCTACTACACTGACTACTTTGTCGTGCCAAATACATATAAAAACTACTCTTAGACAATCGATAAAGCGCTGCTGGAATCTCTGGATGCCTTTGTTGAACGTCACGTAGCATCAAACCATGAGACTTAGCCATTTGGCTGTAGTCGCGAGACATACTACTAACAATTTTGCGATAGCCAATCAGAAATTCCGGCACAACAGCAAATTCATAATGTTCTGCAATTCGCAAATAGAGCTCCCAATCCTCACACCCCTGAGCCTGTTGTGCCTTCAGTTGACAGTTGTAGCCACCAACGGTCTCAAAACAACAGGCGCGAATCATAGATGCACTAGCATTGCCTAAAAAGTTATGACATACCAGAGTTTTATAAACCTTTCCCTCTATACTTGAAGCACGGAAATCTCCAGTCAGTGAATTTTCCTCATCAATATCCACCGACCAAGCATAAACCAACCCTACCGCTGGATCTGTTGCCAAGAAGCGTTTCATTTGCTTTTCTAAATTTTGCGGATACCAAATATCATCAGCATCCAGGGGAGCGATATAGTCTCCCTTAGTGTTTTGAATCCCTAAATTCCGAGCAGCAGCCACCCCTAAATTTGGTTGTTGTAGTAAGATAACACGCTGATCTTGCTTAGCAATAGATTGAACAATCTCAGCTGTCCGGTCTTGAGAACCGTCATCTACCACTATCAATTCCAGGTTTTTATAGGTCTGAGAAAGAACAGACTGTAATGTGATTTCAATAAACTGCTCTGTATTATAGGCAGGGATAATCACTGAAACCAGTGGTAAGCTATCAACTGTTTTAACAACCGACATTTGGTGATTTAAATTTTATATTTATACTTTCCACAGGGATAAACTGAGTTTTTAATTTAGCGTTGCTTAATAATGGAATGATTTTAAGAGTTTTGTGGAATGGGCATCTTGCTGTGGAATGGGCATCTTGCTGTGGAATGGGCATCTTGCTGTGGAATGGGCATCTTGCTGTGGAATGGGCATCTTGCCGTGGAACTGGCATCTTGCCAGTTTCAATATATTTTCGGGCGGGCAGGATGCCCACTCTACTCCTATTCATTCGAAGATTCAGCAAAGCTTTTAATTTAGCTATCAGCGTTTAGCTATATCAAATGGGCTGACTATGGGCTGACTGCTGATAGCGGATGGCTGACTGCTCAACCTGTAGACACAACCTGTATTACAAGTACAGAGTTACTTAGTCAATTCAGGATTTTTTTTTAAAAAAATCCCTACTGGTGATTCTTATATAGTTTTGTTAAAGCCAATAAACTAGTTTGTCAAACTTAGTGTAATCTAATAATTTTAACTAAAATAATGTTAAACTATACGAGGGTATTATTGAGATGCATAGTAACGATTTAATCTCAAAATCTCAATCAGTAATTGAAGGTAAATTCTCTAAAGAATGGTTGACTCTGCTAAACTAACTATCTCCGTCATCATCCCCGTATACAACGGAGGGGAAGACTTTCGTCAATGTCTTGCCAGACTATCTCAAGCTGCACCCCCTCCCGATCAAGTGATTGTAGTAGCTGACGGCGATACTGATGGCTCATGGCGTCTAGCCCAAGACTTTGGAGCCACAGTAATTCGATTGCCCACAGCAGGGGGTCCGGCTAAAGCCCGAAACCTGGGAGCTAAAGTAGCACAGACCGATATCCTGTTTTTTATAGATGCTGATGTAGCCATCTATCCGGATACTATTGGTCAAGTGGTGAAAATTTTTAATAATGAACCTAATTTAACCGCTTTAATTGGTTCTTATGACGATTCTCCCGGTGCTGCTAATTTCCTTTCCCAGTACAAAAATTTACTCCACCACTACACTCATCAAACTGCATCTGAAGAAGCATTTACCTTTTGGGGTGCCTGTGGCGCAATCCGTCGTGACATCTTTATTGCCATGGGTGGCTTTGAGGAAAATTATCGTCAACCCTGTATTGAAGATATTGAGTTAGGCTATCGACTCAAGCAAGAAGGTTACAGGATTAAGCTGTGTAAGACTCTACGGGTGAAACATCTCAAGCCCTGGGGCATAATTTCTCTCCTTAGAGCTGACTTTTTCTACCGCGCCTTGCCCTGGACTGCCGTAATTCTCAAGGTTCGCGACGCAAGTCCGGAAAACTGTCGTGAGTTTATCAGTGACTTGAACCTAAAGCTGTCTAGTCGTATTAGTGTGGTGTTGGTCTATGCTCTACTAGGTGCTTTAGTTACAGCTTATTGGTGGTCTAGTACTCTGATTGCTATGGCTACTTGTGTATTTAGTCTCGCCCTGCTAGTACTCAACAGACCTGTCTACCAATTCTTTTATCAAAAGCGTGGTCTACTATTCACTATACGAACCATTCCATGGCACTGGCTGTATTACTTTTACAGCGGACTTGCGTTTGCCATTGGTATAGTTCGTCATTGCTTTCAAAAGTACCTACAACCTCGGATATACTTGCCTAAGCTATCAAGTTTATAGCAGGGATAAATTGGTTGAGGTACTTTCGTAGTGGGTTTTAGGGAGTAGGGAGTAGGGAGTAGGGAGTAGGGAGTAACGGTAATAAAAATGAATGTACATCATAAGTATGATAAACGCTATAAATCTTTATTTAAAAATAAACTAAAATCGGGTTTATTTATGAGTATTAAAATCCTGAACAATAACAGTTACTATCGACGTTTAAAATAACGTTTAACCTTAGGTTTAACCTAGAATTGCTATCGCTATGGAATAAAAATCAATATTGTCCTACTAAGCACTAAACACTCACCACTGACGCACTCACCACTGACGCACTATTTTTAATCAATGGAACATTATCCCGTAGTGATTACAGGCGCAGGACCGGCTGGTCTTACAGCTGCCTATGACCTGGTTAAACAAGGCATTAAATCTATCGTTCTAGAAAAATCCAATAAAGTCGGTGGTATTGCTCGCACCGAAGTCTACAAAGGCTATCGCTTCGATATTGGTGGTCATCGCTTCTATACCAAAGTAGAAGCAGCGCATCAACGTTGGCAAGAGGTTTTAGGGGAAGATTTTATCAAAGTTCCCCGCATGTCACGCATTTATTACCAGGGTAAATTCTACGACTATCCCCTCTCAATCTTTAACACCCTATCGAATCTAGGCATCATTACCAGTCTGGTTATGTTGCTCAGCTACTTCAAGGCAAAAATCAAGGCAAAATTGCGACCTTGGCATGAACCTGAAACCTTTGAAGAATGGGTAAGCGATCGCTTTGGTCGTCGTTTATACAGACTATTTTTTAAAACTTATACGGAGAAAGTATGGGGCATACCCTGTGATAAAATTCAAGCAGAATGGGCAGCACAGCGAATTCAAAAATTATCTCTAAAACGAGCAATCATCAATGCTTTGTTCGGAAGTCAAAATAGCAAAAGCTTGATTAAGGAATTTGATTACCCGCTACTTGGACCAGGGATGATGTGGGAAAAATTTCAGCAAGCAGTAGATAATCAAGGTGGTCAGGTAAGACTGAATACTGTAGTGACTAGTATTCAACGAGATGGCAATCATATCAAAAGCATTACTGCTTTGCAGGATGAAAAAACTATCAGTATCTCTGGAGACCATTTCATCTCCAGTATGCCAGTGACAGCACTGGTTAAAAAACTCGACCCACCTCCCCCACCAGCGGTAATCGAAGCAGCAAAATCCCTATCTTATCGAGCTTTTATTATTGTAGCGCTCATTATTGATGCTAAAGATCTATTTCCTGATCAGTGGATTTATATCCATAGTCCAGAGGTGAAAGTGGGTCGCATCCAAAATTTTAAGAATTGGAGTCCAAAAATGGTATCGGATCCTAGCAAGACCTGTCTGGGTTTAGAATACTTCTGTAATGAGGGAGATGAAATCTGGAATCTATCTGATCCCAAATTGCTGGATTTAGCCACCCGTGAATTGGCGAGTTTAGGTCTGGCGGATGCCAAGGCTGTAGAGGATGGTACTGTGTTGCGCCAACCTAAAGCTTACCCAGTTTACGACCGTGATTATCGTCAGCATTTACAAGTGATTCAAGATTTTTTAGCAGACTTTGATAACCTACAAACCATTGGACGTAATGGGATGCATCGCTACAACAATCAAGACCATTCGATGTTAACCGGAATGCTAGCAGTTAAGAACTTACTGGGGGAAAATCATGATCTGTGGCAGGTAAATACTGAGCGTTCTTACTATGAAGAATTTACCACAGAAGAGTTAAAGCAAAAACAGGATTCAGTAGAGGACTCAGTTTTTCAGCCTGTATAGGCTATTGGCATGTTCTACTTTATCACGACTTGGAATTTTCTACTTATTCCTTGCTACTTGATCGGAACTGCTGTGCTGAATGTACTGCAAGCGGATTCCTTTAAACGAGTTAGCGATCGCATTATTGCAGCAGTGTGGTTGGGCATCGTTGTGCTGTCCATTGCACTGCTAGCAACCTCCCTAGTATTTCCCCTCAATTCCTGGGTAGGCTGGTGTACCGCTGTTAGTCTGAGTTTATTGTCTCTGACATCACAACCTACCCGCGATGAAATTGCTAATCTATGTTTCATGCTGTTTCCCAACCTAGCCTTGGGATTGTTGACCTTAGAATTTGGTGTCGCAGCATTCACCAGCCGACAAGTAACTTGGCTTGACACAGGTCTCTATCACTATGGAGCCATCCGATGGTTGTCCGAGTATGGAGCAGTGCCAGGTATCGCCCTGCTCCTTCAGCAGCTTGGTTTTACCTCATCGTGGTTTGCGCTCGCTGCTCCGTTTAACCCTCCAATTTTCGATGCTCAAGTTAGTGCGATAACCAATGGCTTTGCCTTTCTTCTCGCAATAGTACACTTTCTGATTGCTTTAGCTCAACTATTCACCAATAAAGCACAGCTCAGTGACTGGTTTATCGTCATCTGCTCATTGATTGTACTCCCTCTCCTAGCTCTATCGAGTTTGATGTCAGATATCCTGGTATCTCCATCGCCAGATATCCCAGTAATTTTCCTCACCGTAATCATCGCTTGGGCAATTTTAATCATTGCTCACCATCGCTCATCATCCGTAACTCGGGGTAAAAATTCTAGTTTTAAAAATAAATTTAATAATAAATTTTACGATGAATTTATCCCACTGATTTTAGCAGCTGGAGCTGTAACCATAAAGCTTACTTCTCTACCCCTATTATTCATATCAGTTATTTTTTATACTGTTTTCAGTAGGTTTTGTGTGCAACGACTAGTGATAGGTGGTGTCATCACGAGTTTACTCTTATCACCCATGTGCGCTGTCAATATCATCACCTCTGGTTGCCCACTTTTTCCATCATCCTTCTTCTGTCTGGATTTACCCTGGTCTTGGACAGCGGAAGACGCTGAAGCAGTTGCTGAAAACACTCGCGGCTGGGGAACCTGGTTTGGCTCACCTCCCCCAAATTCAAATCCCTGGCTTTGGTTATTTTGGCAGTGGTTCAGTTCTAGTACTCTAAATCAAATTGCGACTGGAATAATTTTAATTTCAATTTTATTAGCCATCTATATTCTCCGCACATCAATCATTCATCGCCTCTGGGGTTTGATTTGGGTCTTAGGTTTAGCTATTTCGGGAACTTTATTTATGATGCTTTATGCTCCTGTGATCAGATTTGGACTAGGATATCTAATTCTTCTACCTGGTTTATATATTACTATAGTTTGTCATCAAAAAATCGGAAATTTAAATTTACTGATTACCAAAAAACTACCGGTATCAAAGTTATGGATAATTCCTCCGATATTTAGGATAACTAGTTATTTAGCTTTATCTCTTATTACCTTAGTTATTGTTTTGAATCAAAAAACGTCCTATCGACTGATTATCCCTCCCCAGATGATGACGTCAGATTTAGTAAAAAAACAAGTCAATGGTATTAATTATTTTTCTCCACAAGATATCTCTCCAGAAGAGCATGAGCTATGCTGGTCTGCTAAACTCCCTTGTGCATTTGAACTAGAAGATAATATTCAACTTCGCGATCCAAACCGTGGTATTAGAGGTGGTTTTATAAAAGTGAAAAGTGAAAAGGGAACAGGGAACAGGGAGTAGGGAACAGGGAATAGGGAGTAGGGAATAGGGAATAGGGAAAAAATCCGGCGTTGCTGAATAATATAATGATTTTAAGAGTAGGTGCGCGCCTCCAAGGGCGATTTACTCACCCTTGGGTCGCACCTGTAGAATGGGCATCTTGCCTGGAACTGGCATTTTGCCAGTTTCATGCTTATTTTCGAGCGGGCAGGATGCCCACTCTACTCCTATCCATTACTTGATTCAGCAACGCCGCTATGTTAGCCCGTAGTAATTCAAGGGATTGTCATGGAGAATTTTGTGAATTGTCTCCTCAGGGAGACGCTCTTTCAGTGCCAGTGCCTCATCGACACTTTCGATAAAGTTCGGATGATCCATGTGAGGGAAATCAGACCCAAACAATAATTTATCTGCTCCGATGTACTGGATTAACTCGGGTATATAGGGTTCTGATGTTTCGACACCAATGAAGCACTGACGGTGGAAATATTCAGAGGGCTTCATCTTGACATTATCCTTGACTTCATAGACGAGATTTTCATATTTCTCATCCATTCGCCATAGCCAGTAGGGCAGCCAACCACACCCAGCTTCAAACAAACCTACCCTCAATTGAGGATGACGCTCTAAAACCCCTCCCTCAATCATGGCCAATAGCCCCATCATCATCTCCAGGGGATGGGAGCAGGTATGAAGCGCAAAACGAGAATGAAACCGATCCGCCCCGGCGGTAGGGAGGCGGCTATGGGTTCCTTCATGAATCGTGACGGCGATGTTGAGACGTTCGCACTCACTCCAAAACGGTTCGTAGGCTGGATCACTTAACAGTTTTCCCTTGACTGGATTGGGACGGATAAAGACCGCTCGCCAACCAAACTCTGCAATTCGCTGCAACTCTGGTACCATGTCTTCGGGGTCATGTTGGCTAATGGCACCCACCCCCCTTAACTTTTGGGGGTCATGACTGCAAAAGTCCTGTAGCCAATTATTATAGGCTCGGACCAGAGCGTCAGCCAGTTTCGAGTCCATGGTGTCAATCGCCCACATAAACAACCCGATTGTTGGGTACAAAAAGGTCACGTCAGACCCCATTTTTTCCATTAGCTCAACGCGGGCTTGGGGATTATAGCCCCCTTTATAGCGATCGGGGTTCTCTTCAAATAAACGCCGACCTTCTGCCACTACGACATCTGGCGTCTTGTACATGATGGATTTTCCCTCAAATTGATTGTCTTTAGGTGCTAAGTCTTTAAACTGAGGGTCTAAGTATTTTTCCCAGAGATCGTCGGGCTCTAAGACGTGGCTGTCGGCATCAATAATGTCAAAGTTTTTCAGCATGAGATATCGTTACCCTTTTTTAATTCATGTACAAACAAAAGATTGTCATTTAGATGAAGTCTCAACATCGGTATTGAGCCCTTTTTCAATATCGGCTTTGATGGTCTCAGCCACAATGACGACTGTGGGCTGATATACCATATATTCGTGATAACCAGGAATGGTATGGACCTCCACCTTTGAGGGCGAGATCGCTTGCCAACCCAATGTAGGATCTGTTGTCACTTCCGTTGAGGATACTGCCACTGAACCAGCTTCAGCGTGCAGCAGTGTGATCACATCTGGATAGTCAGGGGGAGAGTAACTGCGCATGGCCTTGTGATTGAGCTTCATCAACTGGAGAAGACGCTCAATCTGAGCTGCCCCCAAATCTGGTGGTACTAGGTTCGCCTGGTGAGCTTGCTCCCAAATCAAGGCAGATTGTTGCTCCGAGGGCAAATCTCGGAGTACTTCCCAATCGAGGGAGAGAGGTCCGCCAAAGAGCTCAAGCAGCACTTCCACATCTTCTGATAAGACTTGCTCATCAGGCATGTGGGCCGGTGCATAGGTATCCAACAGGCCCAGAAATGCAACCTGCTCACCTTGGGAGAGCAAATCGTGGGCCATCTGCAAGGCAACCATCCCACCAAAAGACCAACCCATGAGTAGGTAAGGACCTTGGGGTTGGACTTCGCGGATGGCAGCGAGGTAGACGTTGGCCATCTCTTCCACCGTTGTCAGTGGAGCTTGTCCTTCCTGTTGCCCCAGGGATTGCAATCCATAGAAGGGCTGGTTTGCACCGAGCAGTTGGGACAGCTCCAGGTAGCAAAAGACCGTCCCACCAGCAGGGTGGACACAGAAGATGGGCGGTTGGTTGCCCTGAGTCTGAATGGGAACCAGGGGAGATAGGGTGGGCACCCCCTGCTCCTGCTGCAAGATCACGGCCAGTTGCTCAATGGTTGGGGCCTGAAATAGAGTCGCCAAGGGCAGCGAGCGCCCAAAGTCCTGCTCGATGCGATTCATTAAGCGCACGGCCAACAGGGAGTGCCCCCCCAAGTCAAAGAAATGACTGCCCACCCCAATGGGTTGAACCTCTAAAATCTCCTCCCATAGCTTCACCAGTTGCAGCTCTTGGTGATTGCGTGGGGGAATGTAGGTATCAGGGGAGTAATGATCGCTGATTAATTCAGGGGTGGGCAATCGTTTGCGATCGACCTTACCATTTGCCGTTAGGGGCAGGGCATCGAGGACCATGTAACTCGGCGGGACCATATACTCTGGCAACTGCTGCTGCAAGTAGTGACGCAGTTCGTCGATGCGCATGTCATCGTGGACGTCTTCTGTGGCAGAGTCAGATGATGATTCTGAGTGAAAGACCACATAGGCGACCAACTGCTTACTCTGTAGTTCACCCACAGCAGCCACAACGGTTTCCTTAACTGTAGCATGCCCCAGCAGGGTTGCCTCAATCTCACCGAGTTCAATTCGATAACCACTGATTTTGACTTGGAAATCCTCCCGACCCAAAAATTCACTGTTGCCGTCGGGTAAGTAGCGGGCCAAATCACCCGTTTTATACAAGCGCTCTCCAGTCTGGGGATGCAGGATAAAGCTGGCATTCGTTTTTTGCTCATCCCGCCAATAGCCCTGGGCCAGACCAATCCCACCAATGTAGAGCTGACCTGGAACCCAATTAGGACAAGGGTCCAGATTGTGATTGAGCACATGTAGGCTTTGATTCACTAGAGGTTTGCCGTAGGGAATGCTCTTCCATTCCGGCTCTACGGTAGTGATGGGATAGTACACAGACCAAATTGAAGCCTCTGTGGCTCCCCCCAGACTGACCACCTGTCCTTGGGGCCATAATGATTGGATTTGGGTCGGTAAATTGAGTGGAATCCAATCACCACTCAACAGGGCAAGTCGGAGGTCCTCAGTTACTTGGTCTGGGTGCTCAGACAGATATTCCACTAGCATCTGCATCAGGGCTGGGACAGTGTTCCAGAGGGTGACTTGATGGGTCGTCATTAACTCAACCCAATGGACTGGGTCTTTGGCTGCCTCTGGAGTGGGCATGACTAGGGTGCCCCCCGCTGCCAGGAGGCCAAAGATATCGTAGACAGACAGGTCAAAGTTGAGGGCAGAGACCGCCAGCATTCGGTCAGTGGGCTGAACGTCAAACCGTTGGTTAATATCTTGGATGGTGTTAACGGCTCCTCGGTGATCGATCATCACCCCTTTGGGTGTTCCTGTAGAACCGGAGGTAAAGATCACATAGGCTAAATCGCTGCTGCTAACGTTTGCCTCCAGGGGAGTGTCTATGATCTCCTGTGGTTGGGAAGCAACCACCAGGCAGTGCAGGTGGTCTGGCAATCCTAAGCTAGCGTTTAGGGCAGCTTGTGTCACGACCAGTTTGACTTCTCCTTGCTCCAGCAAAGACCATTGACGCTCCTGGGGCAGGGCGGCATCAATGGGGAGATAGGCTGCACCAGCCATCAAAATGCCTAAGACAGCAACGATTTGCTCCCAGCCTTTTTCCATGAGCACGGCTACTAGGGTGTTGGGGGTGGCTCCCAATTGCTGAACTTGCTGGCCGAGCGCCTGAGCTTCGGTGTAGAGTTCATGGTAGGTGAGGGTGCGTTGCGGGGTGATGAGGGCGATCGCCTCTGGTCGCTGCTGAACTTGCTTCACAAACAAATTATGGAGGGTCTCTTCAGAAACAGGGGCATAGGTTTCATTAACTTGGAGGCGTTGGGTAAGTTGAGAGAGGGGCAGTAGTTGAGGGCAAGTCTGCGCCCAAGCCACATCGGAGGTTGCGAGCTGTTGCAACCAATGGTAGTAGCTTGTGAACATGTCATTGAGGAACCCCTCTGGGAAGAGGTCTTCGACTACATTCCAGATTAGGAGTAAGGCACCATTTTGTTCAGCAACAGAATTGTCTAGCCACACTTGAGGGGTTTTAGAGACCATATAAACAGTTTCTCCCAATTGGTCGAATGGCCAAGCGTGCCATTCATTGGACGGCAATCCCTTCTCTGCCGACGTATTCAGCGCCAGCGTACTGGTAAATACAACCCCCATGGGTTGATAACTACCGCGCTGACGGCGAAGTTCTCGTTGCACCTCAACGCCCCCAACATAGCGGTGGTCTAGGTCTTGCCAAAGTTGTCCCTGGAGACGTTGAGCACGCTGAGCAAAGGGAGCTGCGTTTTTTTGATTGACCTCTAAGAGTGTCAGGGAAGTGAAGTCTCCCACTAAAT
This sequence comes from Moorena sp. SIO3A2, assembly GCF_010672265.1. NCBI lineage: Bacteria > Bacillati > Cyanobacteriota > Cyanophyceae > Coleofasciculales > Coleofasciculaceae > Moorena > Moorena sp. SIO3A2. The sequence goes on along the minus strand of NZ_JAAHHC010000023.1, from coordinate 17,935 downwards.
CATTGACTTGGGGATGCAAAGGTAGCCGGTTAAAGAGGGTGAGATTGATCGTGAATTTGGGACTTTTGCTCCAATAGGCTAGGAAATCGGCAAACGCGGCTAACAAGACCCCTGACGGTGTCAAACTGGCTTGTTTTGCCCTGGCTTGCAATTGCTGCCAATCTGGGGCAGACAGTTCAGCCCGATAACAATTAAATTCAGGTTGCTCTAGTGTGGCAGTTTGCTTGACCAAGGGAAGTTCTGGTGCAGGGGGGAGTGTCTCTAAGCGATTCCACCAATACTGTTGAGAGCGTCGATATTGGGGCGTGTCTTTGAGACTCAGTTCTGCTAACACATAGTCCCGAAATGTGAGGTCTAATTTTGGTAGGAAACTGTCTGGGTTCTGGTATAGCTGCAGCCATTGTTGCCAAACAATGATCATGCTCCAGGCATCAGCAATTAGGGCATCAAAGCTCCAGTGTAAGCGGTAACGCTGATCCGCTAGGCGAGTCACACGAATCTTAAATAGTGGCCACTCTCCAGCGGGGAACATCTCGTGGGACAGGCGATAACGAATGGTTTCTAGTTCGGTTGAGACGATTTGTTCTGGTTGACCGCGCAAGTCTAAAACTTCAATCTGATAGGGGTAAACCTGTTCAAGGACTTGCTGTTCACCATTGGGTAGAATCACCATTCGCAGCATGTCATGATGGTCTATTACTTGCTGCCAAGCCTGACTTAACCGGTCTAAAGCTAAATTCTCACAGTCCAGTTCCAGATAACCATGCGTGGTAATATTACCCAAGTCAAAGTGCGAATTGCGGCCGAGCCAATAAGCTTGTTGAATCTCGGTGAGGGGAAAGGGTTGATAGCGCTGGCTTGGCGCAGGCACAATTGTGGGTAAAAGACCATCAGGCTTTTGCTTTGGTGAATCTTCAACCCTAGGTAATTGGACTAAGGCTGAGTCTAATTCGGCAATGGTGGGGGATTCCAATAAACGCTGTAAAGTCAGTTCCTTTCCAAGAGCTTGTCTGATCCGAGACACAACTTGGGTAGCCAGCAAGGAATGTCCACCCGATTCAAAAAAGTTGTCATGTATACCCACCTGTTGGATACTCAACACCTCTGCCCAAATTGCAGCTAAGGCTTTCTCTGTGCTAGTCTCAGGAGCCACGAACTCGGTTGACCTACTACTGGTATTATCGGGTGCAGGCAATGCCTTGCGGTTTACCTTGCCATTGGGTGTCAATGGCAGTTGTGGCAAAATCACGTACCTACTCGGCACCATATACTCCGGCAACCGCTCCTCCAGATACTTCCTCCACTGCGGTATTAGTTGTTTGCCTGTTACAGAAGCCAAGGGATTATTGCCATAACGATGCCAGTTCCCCCCTACCACTGATTGTTGAGTTAGTGGTGTTAATACCATCGCTTCTGGGGCTAAGGAGCTTCGCACAAATACTGCATCAAAACATCCTTCCGTCTTATGTGACCAACACAACTCTAGTTCATACCCCAAAGAGGCGCTCAGTTGATGTAGCTGTTCTGGTTCGATACCATTGACTAGCTTCTGCCGTAACTGTTGTCTCAACTGCTGCACATTCAGTTTTGACTCTACTTGTGAGAGCAACTCTACCGCAGCCATATCTGTTGCCACCCGACCATTAGTCAAACTACTAAAGCAGATTGATTCTGGTTGCTGTTGTCCCAGATATACTTCAATGTCTTCCATTGACATACCCACACCATTCTCTACTGGTGCAACGATTACTGATGTAGGTTTAGCCTGTATGTGCAGTAGCACACTGTAACGGTATTTATTCAGCTCGTTGTGTTCGCTTCCCCTCTGTAAACGGATCTGTACATGAGTGATTTCTGGATAGGTGTCTTTGAGGGCGACAAACAACTCTGGTGAGACCAACAACTCTGTCTCCTGTTGCATAAGCCTGTATATGCCTTGCTTTAGTTGTTGCACAGAGAGTGATGGGGGAGCTTTGTGCAGTTGCACCGAAGTGTGAAATGCCCTCATTAGTGGCAAAGAGCGGATATCCCCTAGGAAAATCATTCCTCCTGGTTTGACTACCCGGATACTATTAGAGATTACTTGCAACAGATACTCTACACTTGGGAAATACTGGACTATGGAGCTTAGAAGCACTACATCAAAGCTGTTATCGGCAATGTCTGCCATCTCTTCTGCTGCTTTCTGAGCTAAGGTGACATGAGCATATTTGTCCGGTTGCTGTGCTATTTGTGTTTGGATATACTTCAACGACACTTCTGAGATATCGGTGCCGTAATAAGCCCGTGTGTGGGGGGCTATTTTAAATAGCAGCATTCCTGTGCCACAACCTACTTCCCACACTGAATTGGGTTTGTTGGCTAAGACTTGAGTTACTATATCCTCCGCCCAGTCTCGCATTTGTGCTTCGGGTATGGGTTGCTTGTCGTAGTTGCTTAAGTAACCAGTAGTGTTGAACAGTGGGTCTGTGACTTCACTTAGTTGAGAGTATATTTGTTGGTTGAATATTTCTTGCCAACTGTTGAGGTGAGTCTCTGATAGTTCTGGGTTGGAGTTGGTTGCCGTTTCCATTTGAGCCACTATATAGGCACATAGATGTTTGTCTCCTGGTTTGTCTTCTCTGGCTACTACTACTGTTTGTTTTACCGTGGGATTTTGATTTAGTACCGCTTCAATTTCGGCAGTTTCAATGCGGAATCCTCGTATTTTTACTTGATGGTCGATCCTACCCAAGAATTCGATGTTGCCATCTGGTAAATAACGTGCTAAATCCCCTGTTTTATAAAGCCTCTGTTCTGCTTTGTTACTGAAAGGGTTGGGGATAAACTTCTGAGTGGTTAAGTCGGGACGGTTGAGGTAGCCACGAGCCAAACCGATACCACCGATATACATTTCAGCAGGAATGCCGATCGGAACTGGTTGTAAATTGTTGTCTAGAAGGTAGATTTGGGTATTAGCTATGGGGTGACCAATGGGCAGCACTGAGTACTCTGGTGAACATTCTGCCATCGTGGCACAGACTGTTGATTCTGTTGGTCCGTAGGCATTGACAAATTGTCGCCCCTGTGACCATTGGGATATTACCTCTGCTGGACAGGCTTCTCCTGCTACGACTATAGTCTGGAGGGATGGTAATTCCTCTTTTTGCATCACTGCTAGAGCTGACGGAGGCAGGGTAAGGTGGGTGATTTTTTTCTCATTGAGCCACTTACTCAAACTAGCTCCTGGCAACAAATTTTCTCGGCTTTCCAGATACAGACTGGCACCGGAACCTAAAGCCATAACTATTTCCCAGATCGAGGCATCGAAGCTTAAAGATGCGAACTGAAGCACTCGACTATTTGAGCTGACTTTAAAGGCTTGAATCTGAACTTTAAGTAGGTTATGTAGTCCAATATGGGCTACCATTACTCCTTTGGGTTTGCCTGTGGAACCTGAAGTGTAGATCACATAGGCTAAATTTTCTGCCGTAACTTCACTGGTAACATTTTTAGGATTTTCAGTAACAATTTTTTGCCAATCTCGATCTAAGCAAACTACCTTTGCTTCGTATTGAGGCAACAAAGTTAGTAACTGTTGTTGAGTTAGCAACACCGACATTTGGGAGTCGCGAAACATATAGTCTAGACGTTCTTGGGGATACTTGGGATCTAAAGGTACATAAACTCCTCCTGCTTTGAGAATCCCCAACAATCCCACTATCATTTCTAATGAACGCTCTACACAAACGCCCACCAATACCTCTGGACTTACGCCTAAACTTTGTAGATACCGAGCTAATTGATTTGCACGGATATTCAACTCTTGGTAGCTGAGTTTCTCTTCCTTAAAAACCACCGCAATAGCATCCGGTGTCTGCTCCACTTGTTCTTCAAACAACTGATGAATACATTTGTCTGTCGGATAATGAGTAGTGGTCTGATTCCATTCAACTAATAACTGATGCTGCTCTGCCTGGGTTAACAAAGGCAATGACTCTAACCTTTGTTCAGGATGCGTGACAATCCCTGCTAACAACGTTTGTAAATGACTAGCCATCTGGGCAATAGTCTGCTCATCAAATAGGTCAGTGTTGTACTTGAAGAACCCAGACAGTTGTGAGTTAATTTCGATAATTTCCAGCACCAGGTCTTCTAGGCTTTCATATTGATCGAATAGAAATGTTTCAACTTCCATTCCACCCCAATGAACCAAGGTCTTTGTTTCACCCAGGAACAGCTGTTGCGTTTCGGACTGTAGGAAATTATGGAGTCCAAAGAAGACTTGGAAAATGGGGGAACGGCTGAGATCGCGCTCCGGTTGCAATTTTTCAACTAACAAAGAAAAGGGATAATCCTGGTGGGCTAATGCATCAATAACCGTCTGACGAACTTGGGTCAAAAACTCTCGAAAACTGAGGCTCCCTGACACCTTAGCTCGCATTACCATCGAGTCAACAAAATAACCCACCACTGAGGTAAACTCCGGTCTGGTTCGACCAGAGGTTGGAGAACCCACCAGAATATCTTCTTGCCCTGTATAACGATGCAGTAATACTTGAAATGCAGCTAAGAGCGTCATGTAAAGGGTTGCCCCTTCTGCTTGACTCAGAGCTTTGACCTGTGTTACCAAATGCTCAGGTAACTGGAACCGGTAAACCGCACCATTATTAGTTTGAATTGGAGGATGTGGCCGGTCAGTTGGCAAATTTAACACCGGTAACTCCCCTGCCAGTTGCTGTTGCCAGTAGGTCCACAGGCTTTCTCCTTTTGAGCCCTCCACTAATTGCTGTTGCCACTTAACATAATCCTGGTAGGTATGCTGCAGGGACGGCAGATCAACGGCAACACCTGCACAGTGGGCTTGATAGAGTTCTGAGAGTTCCTTGACAATTATATTGGCAGATGAACCATCCCAAGCAATGTGATGGATGGTAAGCAACAAAATATGCTCTTGTTCTGATCTCGTGAACCATCTAACCCGCATCACAGGATCGGTTTGTAGATCAAAGGGATGCCGATGCGCTGCCACAACTTGGGTCTGCAATTCATTCTCATCCCAAGTAGATGCGTCAATCTGCACAAAGTCGAGTTGCTCGGAATGCTGTCGAATCGGGGTCTCCCCACATTTAGGGAAAGTGCTACACAGCAATGGATGGCGCTTCCTTAACGCCTCAAACGTCTGTTGCCAAGTCGTAACATTGACTTGGGAATATATGCGAGTGGCAAATGAAACATTGTAATTAGGGTTGTCTGGGAAGAGTTGCCACAGAAACCAGATGCCCTGTTGACCGTAACCAAGAGGGTAAACCTGGAGAACTTCTGGGTGCTCCTGCAAAATTGTGAGAATGTCTCGTTTGTGTTGCTTGAGCTGGGCTAACACTTGATCTGTTGAGTCAGCATCTGGAGCCTGGAAACAGACTTGCCCCTCTTCAGCCCAAAATTGCCAGCCGCTGATGACAAGCTCTTGTAAAAACTCTGATAAGTTCATAACCTACCTTCCCTCATTTTTTTGTCCTGAAGCGCTATCTCTTGTAAATTGTCGCCATCCATCTTACTCTCTAGATCTTGAGCACCTTGAGCATTCCGATGTAGTAGTTCACTCACCTTGATTGCCAGACGACTAATATTTATATCTCCCATCAAATCCGCAACAGAGATGTCAACACCCAAGTCAGCTTGAACTCGATTTCGCAATTCCAAGACCATGAGAGAATCAACACCCATCACAGTAAGTGATGTCTCTTCATTGATTTCAGCTTGTGTCTCCTTTAAAATAGCAGCAACAACAGTTTTGAGATAAAACGCTAAGCCAACCTGAGCATCGGATAGATCCTGTGACAGAAATTGTTGCCGAAAATCTTCTCTAGTACCCTGAGAAAAAGTCGTCGATCCTTCTCTGAAAAACTGAGGTAACAACAGGGGTTTACCATTAGGACTGTTCTCAATAATTTTCGAGTAGGGGGTTAAGTTCTGAAGTTTTTCTTGATTTAGTCGTAAAATTGTCTCCTTTTCAGTAAAGCTATCTTTCTGGACTGTAATTAATAGATAAACAGCCAATTTTTTGCGCAGTAACTCTCCAAGTTCATGGGGACCAACAAAATGATCTTTAGCGTTCTCATCATAACCTTGACATAGACGAGCTAAGTTATCGGTAAAATTTGGATCGTACAGATAATTGGCAATTCCAAGGCTAGCATCTACTCCCTCAACCACTTTTAAATTATTTCGAGCCAGCAACTGTGCCCATTTTGATCGGGTAACATAATAAGCAGTCGATTTGGCATCGTCAATGGGCGTCAAGGGCAAATTGGAAATAATTTCCGCTGCTACGAAAAAACCGCTATCGTTGAGATGTTGACTTATATTTAAGAATACATCTTCCTTGCGCTTGATATGATGAATGACCTGACAGCTGAAGATTAAGTCATAGGTATCAGGCAATGGCTGTTTAGCACTATCACGGTTGTAAAGGTAAATACGGTCAGAATAGCCCAAACCTTGGATTTTTTGCTCACCTGCTTTGACTTGCTCTGGAGAAATGTTATAGCCATCTAGCTGGAGATGGACATGGTTGGTTGCCAAATCAATTAAATCATGGGAGTATCCACAACCAATATCCATAACTTTTTTAATCGATGAGAAGTCGATGCCCCTAAATAATACAGCCTTCATTTCGGCTTGCGCTTGTAGACTTAAGCTAGTCTGCTCCGGGTGCTGATCGGGATTGAGGATAACTTCCAGCCAAGAAAAGTCAGGCACAACCTCAGAAAAGGGTGCAAATCTCGCATAATCTTTCGCGGTATTGCTATGATCTAGCGCTCGATAATAGCGGCTTAACCTTTCTTCAGTTGACCCTTTTTCAGCAATGAATTCCTGACCTGATAGTTGCTGATGTGGTTTGTTTTCGGCAATCTTCTTTTCAAAAAATTGACGTTGTTCAGGAGAAAGTTTTGACAATCGTTCTTGAAGATTATTCATGTTTTCTAGATCGTCAGACATTTTGATTGTTTCCTAATTAATTCAGTTTTTTGGTTAATTTTGCTATGAATTTTGCGAAAATTTTTCTGCTTCTGACAAGAGCTTATTTAAATTTTCACTATCCATCTGTAGCATCTGATTCATTAAATCCTTCTCTTTACGATCTTTATTAGTCAAGAGTTCATTCTCTTGATGATAAAGATTTATAATTAACTGCGCAAATTTCGACAGTAATTTCACTTCTTCCTCTCGCGATAAATCCAATGTTTTTTTTAAATATTGAATTAAATCTAAAACATTTCCTTGATTGAGCAATCTAATAAAATTATTTTTCTGATTTTTAGAAGTCGCTGATGTGAATTTTTGCTCATTCGTTTCATATTTTTCAATCCAGTATTTTTTGCGTTCAAATGGATATGTGGGTAATGTCACCTTCTGATAGCTATATTCTTGGTTCAAACTAGACCAATTAACCCGAACACCCTGTACATATAGCTTTCCTAAACTAGAGAGCATCTGCTGCTCATCGTCTACCGTCGGACGCAGAGAAGGTAACCACACCCCCGTCCCTTCTGGGAGGCATTGACGTCCCATACCCAACAAAATGGGTTTGGGACCAATTTCTAGAAAGCAGTCATACCCAAATTCAGATAATGCTTCCATACTGTGGGCAAATCGAACTGGTTGACGAATGTGATTGACCCAGTACTGAGCAGTGGCGATTTGTTCGTCTGCTTTTACCCCCGTCACATTTGAGATCAAGGGAATGCGAGGAGAATGATAAGTGAGTTGTTCAGCTACCGTGGTAAACTCTGCCAATATTGGCTCCATCAGAGGAGAATGAAATGCATGGGAAACTTGGAGTGACTTGGTCTTTACCCCTGCTGATTCAAGCTGGTTAGAGATCGCACCCAAGACCTCAGCAACACCTGAGATCACCACACTTTCAGGTCCATTAATAGCTGCAATAGATATCTTCTCGGTATGGGGGGAAATTAGCGATCGCACTCTCTCTTCAGAGGCCATCACTGATACCATCGCTCCTCCGGCAGGTAGCTGCTGCATCAACCGGCCCCGAGCAGCAATCAGTTTTAGTCCGGTTTCTAAATCAAAGACCCCAGCAATCGTCGCTGCCACATACTCACCTACGCTATGCCCCATTACCACCGCTGGCTGAATCCCCCAGGATTGCCACAATTGAGCTAAGGCATATTCGATCGCAAACAAAGCCGGTTGGGTATAGGCTGTGTTATTCAGCCGAGCAGCATTCTGCTCATCCGCTGTTTGCGGATATAGAAGATCAATCAAAGAAACCTCAAGCTCGGACTGTAAAATCTGGTCACATTGGTCAATCGCATCCCGAAACACAGACTGAGTTTGATACAGTTGCCGCCCCATGTTCAGATATTGCGACCCTTGACCAGTGAACAAGAAAGCAATTTGGGCTCGAACTGATGCTTTAGTCTGCCCTTGAGCAAGTTCCTGAGTTTGCTCAGGGCTCAACTCAGCATTATCATCCAACACATTTGCCAGTTTGCAACGTAGATCAGGAATCGAATCACTTACTATCGCTAACCGATGTTCAAAGTGTGCTCTTCCCACACAAGCCGTATAACAAATATCTCCAAGCTCCACTTCAGTATTGTCACTCAGATAGCGTTGATAGCGCTTGACTAACGCTTGCAGTGCAGGAGCTGTTTTGGCTGAAAGGGTGAGAAGATGATGCGATCGGTCCTCAAGCTTGGCTCCATCTTCGTTTCTGGTTTTTGGTTGGGCATTTTCTGGTGCTTCCTCCAAAATCACATGGGCATTTGTTCCTCCAAACCCTAAGGAGTTAACACCGGCCCGTCGAGGATGACCATTCCTCTCCCACTCAGAGAGCATTGTATTCACAAAAAACGGACTATTGGCAAAGTCAATTTTGGGATTCGGTGTTTGGAAATGAAGACTAGGGGGGATTTGTTTGTGGTAAAGAGCAAGGACTGTCTTAATCAAGCCCACAATGCCGGAGGTGATTTGTAAGTGCCCCACATTGGTTTTGACAGACCCAAGGGCACAAAACTGTTTGCGCTGAGTTTTAGCCTGAAATGCTTGGCTCAGAGCACCCAATTCGATCGGGTCTCCGAGCAAAGTTCCTGTGCCGTGAGCTTCCACATAGGTAATCGTCTCGGGATTGATATTGGCAGTTGCAATTGCCTCGGCCACCACTGTAGTCTGTCCCTCCCCATTGGGTGCGGTATACGCAACTTTGTTGCTCCCATCGTTATTAATGGCAGATCCCTTAATAACCGCATAGATATGATCTCCATCTTGGAGAGCTTCCTCCAGGCGCTTCAAGGCAACCAAGCCAACGCCATTGCCAAAAATAGTTCCTTCTGCTTGGGCATCAAAGGCTCGACAGTGGCCATCGGGAGATGCTATGAGCCCTTCTTGGTGGAGATGTCCAACTCGTTGGGGCACCTGCACTGAAACACCTCCCGCAAGAGCCAAGTCACATTCTCCATTAAGCAAGCTCTGGACTGCTGTGTGAACTGTAACGAGTGAAGTTGAGCAAGCCGTTTGAATATTGACACTCGGTCCAGTCAGGTTCAATTTATGGGAGATGCGTGTTGTCAGATAATCTTTATCATTAGCAAGTACCACCTGCAGGCCGCCCATAGAGTCGGGAGTGAGTACTCGTAAATCATCATGTTCATCAAAAGTGTCACGGTTGGGCAGAAGATTATGAATGAAATAAGTACTTAACATTGCTCCCGCATACAAACCAATAGAGCCTGAATAAGTCAGAGGATCATACCCTGCATCTTCCAAGCTTTCCCAGGCACATTCCATCAATAATCGTTGCTGGGGATCCATAAATTCAGCTTCTCGGTTAGTATAGCCAAAGAAGTGAGCATCAAAATATTCCACATCAGAAAGAATTGGACTTGCTCTCACATAATTAGGATTACTTAAAAGCTTCGGATCAATGCCAGAAGCTAATAGTTCTGAATCTGAGAAAAAGGTAATGGACTCCGTTCCATTCTGTAAGTTCTGCCAGAATTGATCGAGATTATCTGCGCCAGGGAATCGACCTGCCATGCCAATCACCGCAATCTCTGTTGAGTCCGCTTTACGAACTTCTTGGCGAATCTGTGCCCGTGCATACCCCTGTTGGGCTGCTGAATCTTCAGGTTGCGTCTGGGTGAAATATTGAGCCAACGCCTCGATAGTGGGATGACTAAACATCTCTGCAATTGACAATTCTTTGCCAAAAGATTCTTGCAACTGACTTTGTAGCGTTAACAGTAAAAGGGAATGACCACCTAATTCAAAGAAGTTCTCTTGCAAGCCAATTTTATCTAAACCGAGGACATCTTGCCAAATATTGACAATTACCTGTTCTACCTCAGTTTGAGGTAAGGCTAAGGCTGTTTCCTGAGATCCCATAATTCTTAGAGACTGTCCTACTGTCTCGATTAAAGGATCAAATTCTCCTGCTTCAAATTGCTGCTTTAACTTTTGACGTTGAATTTTTCCAATTGCTGTTTTAGGAATAGATTCCTTACCAACCGGTAGGAGATAATCGGGATTAATTCCTATATTTTGAACGACAGCACCTCTAATTTTTTTTATTAGTCCTTTGAGAACTTCTGGATTGGTCTCAATATTTGCTTCAACCGCACTAAAGAAAATCGCAAGTTGATCTGATGAAGACGAATTCGTTTTACCTTGTATAGCGCAGGCAGCTGTGAAGGAAATTTCAACTCCATCCACTTCTTCCACTACTGCTTCAATTTCATGGGCAGGGTAATTAACTCCATTGATCAAAATTACGTCCTTATCTCGCCCTGTTAAAACAAGATATCCATTCTCTAGATAGCCTAAATCCCCCGTCCTAAACCAGCCATCCGCAGTAAATGCAGCTTGATTTATCTCAGGGTTTTGATAGTAACCACTAGTGACTGATGCCCCTTTAACTTGGAGCTTACCGATCGCACCTTCATGAACAATTTCATTATCATCATTAACAATTCGCAGACAAGCACCAGGAATAGGAAGACCCAAACCAACAAAGGGCATGTCATCTGAAGTATTACTGAGTGAAAATTGATCGGACCAAGTAATGCCTCCAGAGGTTTCTGACATGCCAAAAGCTGGACGTAATACCGTTTCTGCTAATCCTTGTCGCTTCATTAATTTCAAAAATCTACGAGCGACTTTAGGCGAAATTTGTTCTCCTCCATTCACTAAGAAACTGATCGATGACAAATCCCATGACCCTGCTTCAGCATCTTGAACCAAGTCATTAATGAGGGAATATGCAAAGTTTGGTCCCCAAGAGATTGTTGCTTGATGTCGTTCAATCAAAGCTAACCAATGGAGTGGGTTTTGCAAAATATATTTAGTTGGTGCATGAACTTGTTGGCAGCCTAGTTCTACGGCCATAACGTTCAGCATAATAATCCCCCCCACGTGATCTAGGGGCATCCAATTCAAGGTTACCGCCTCAGAATCGAAGTGATTCATCTGGATCGTGCCTGCAGACTCACTCAAAATATTTCTATGGCTCAACATGACTCCTTTTGGGAGTCCAGTACTGCCAGAGGTTAACAAAAGCAAAGCCAATTCATCTGGTTGCCCTCGGTAAATTTCTTGAGTTGGATCTTGCTTCCTTAGATCTTCAATGACACCTGTCTGAAAATCCCTCAAATTTAGATGAGTTGATAGAGACCGAATCTCAGGAGCAAGCTCTCGGTTGGTTAATATCAGCGGATGCTCTAGCATCTGCCATGCATTGTGTAACTTTTTAGTTACATTATTTAATTGCTGGTAAGTAGGGGCGATAGATAGAGGTACAGGAATAAATCCACCTAATAGACAACCCCAAAAGGCTGGAATAAAATCATGTCCTTCTTCCAATTGCAATATCACCTTATCTTGTGGTTTAAGATCCCATTGTCTTAACCCTGCCAATATCCTTTTGGCATCTAATAGTAAGTCTTGATAGGATTGGTATTGTTCTGAGCCATCCGCCTGAATATATGTAATTCCTTTATTCGTTAAAGCTGCTCGCGGTAACAGATCGCATAGAAGTGTTGGAGAATTTGATGGGATATTTAATGAACCACCAAAGCTGGTGGAAAGTTTATGATTTACCTCATCATAGTTTTTTTGATGTATACCCATAGGATTATCCTTCATGCGTTTAGTGCCACTTTTCAGCAATCAATTACAATTCTACCTCGATGATCATAAATATATTAATGCACTTTACTTGCCAGCAAATCCCTCTCTAAGATAGACGATAGTGTTTTTCGATCGGTTTTTCCAGAGGATAGCTGAGGAAATTTTTCCATAACGACAATCTGCCTCGGCACCATATACTGTGGTAATTCTTGGTTTAAATGCTCTTTTATTTGTTTCAATGCACTATCTTTTGATGTCTCATTTGCCAACATCAGAGCCGCAGCCAACATTTTTTCTCCATACTTAGATTCTAGCGTCACTACCTCTGAATTTTCCACCCAATGGAATCTATTAATGACTTGCTTTATTCCGTTGAGGTGAACTCTATACCCACCAACATTTACTTCATTATCATTCCGTCCGACGAAGAAGAGGTTACCATCTGCTAGGTACTTACAAATATCGCCTGTTTTGTAGCAAGTTGTCCCCTTGAATTCAACAAGTCTTTCTTTACTTTGCTGCTCCCGGTTCCAATAGCCCGCCATGACCTGAGTGCCACCGATCAAGAGTTCTCCTGGTATTTCTGGATCGTAGATCTCCTGATTCTGCTGATCTACTAGATATAGCTTAGCATTTTTCAACGGTTTGCCAATAGGATATAGCTCGCGACGATTTGGATCTCGATCGCGGATGATATAGGCTGCACAAGCACAAGTTCCCTCAGTCGGTCCGTAGCCATTGATAATTTTTATGTTCTCACCCTTTCCCAACCATTTTTGGATCACTTTGATATCGGGAACATCTGCACCAGTTAGAATTGTTTTGAGATCTTTAAGGATAACATCGTCGAACTCTTTTGTTTGCGCAATCAAGCCTAACATTGAACCGAAAGCAGCAAAATGAGTTACTGAGTTATTTTTGATTACCTCAAACAGCAACTCATGTAAGACAACATCACTATATAAATATAGCCAGGCTCCTTGGTAAAGGGGAAATAGTATATCTATTACTGATGCATCAAAATGAAAAGGTGAGAAACTGACACAACGTGAATCTTCATCTACATCATAAAACTCTCGAGTTCCCTCAAAAAAATCTATGACACTGCCATGCTTAATCAATACTCCTTTAGGATCTCCAGTTGAGCCCGATGTATAAATGCAATAAGCAATATCTTCACTTTCAATTTGTGGCAATCTATCTTTTTCCTCTACTGTGCTGTCGGTGATTAGAGGGTGTAATTGCTCGATTAGAACTATTTTCACTTCCTGCGGAACATTTTCGCTGACCAAATGCAATAATTCTTGGTCTGTCAATATCACACTAGGAATAATTTCTGTAATGATTTTATTAAGACGATTGACAGGCATCTTACCATCTAGGGGCACATGGATGCAGCCTGCCTTAAATATGCCCAGTATACCAACCATGAGTATAGTCTGCTTACTGGCTAGTACCACTACGCGATCGCCTTTTTGACAACCCATCTCGATTAACTTTCGTGCAAAGCGGTTACTAGCTGCCTCCCAGACACCATAGGATAATTCAGTTTGTCCATCTGTTATTGCACATTTATGAGGAGATTTTTTACTATGTCTTGTCACAAGATTAGCAATGTTTTTACCCATGGTGATTTCATCCTTTTATATGATGGTTAGTAAGCTATGATTTTTGCAATGCTACTTTCGTCGAACAATTATCATTAGCCTTAATATATCGCTGTAATTCTGTGCAGATAGTGTTAAGCACTAACTCTTCTGCACTGTGCAGGAAGAAATGGTCTCCAGGGAAAGTATATAGTTCAAACTCCCCCTTAGTTTGTTCTTGCCAACTATACATACCGCTCTTACTAACAAATGAATCTTCTGTACTATATAAAGCAATGATCCGGCAGTCCAGTGGCTCTTCATCTTTATAAATATAAGTTTCTCCCAGTTTGATGTCCGATCGGAGGCGTGGAAGCAGCAACTCAAACAATTCCTCATTTTGAGCAATCACTTGAGGTATCCCGTTATAATCGCGAATTGCTTGAGCAAATTCATCATCAGGCAACTGGTGCATATTTGAGGATTCTTTTGGTCTTAGCTGGGGAGCATCAAACCCTGAAACCATTAGAAATTGGGGTTGTCCGAGTTCTTGTTGACGTAATAGCCTAATCAAGTCGAAAGCAATCAATGCACCCATGCTATGACCCATAAAAGCAAAGGGTTTGGACAGAAACGGCGACAACTCTTGAGCTAGTACAAGATTAATGTCCTCAATATTGGACATTAACGGTTCATAACAACGCTTTTCCCTGCCTGGTAACTGAATTGCGACTAACTCAACTTCATCAGGGAGCGCTCTCGACCAATCCTGGAAAATAGAACCCCCTGCACCTGCATAATGAAAGCAAAATAAACGCATCTTGGATGCCTCACATTTTGGGGTTTCATCAAAAATTAACCAGGATGAATCATCTGTTTGCATTGGCTTATAACTAATATGTTGCCATGAAGGTATGCTAGGAGGTTCCTTTCTTAGAGAGCCAGTCAAGAAACCGGGGTTCTTTTGAGGAAATACTGATATTTCCTTGTCCTCCTCATGGGAAACCCGGTTTGCCGAGAATACTTGACAAATTCTCTACAGAGGTTGTCTCACTTTGTTGTGTTTGTAAGTATCTTCCCCAGCCACTAGAACAGTTGAATAGCGATCCAGCATAAACTTTTCCCCAAAGTGCTCAAAAGAATCCCAATCTGGATATACTCTCACATCTGTTGATACAAAGCGTGTTGACCAACCGTAACGTATCGATGATTCAGAGGTATTTGGTTCAGAACCATGCATACAGCGAGAGGTAAACAGGAAAAATTGACCCGGTTCCATCTCCAAGTGTACCGCTTGGGATTCATCTGGTTCCCAATTTGGATCGAGTTTCAGTTTATCGTAGTCATAGCCATAGAAACCTGATTTTTGGCCTTTGGTGAGTTTTTGGTTGATATTATCTGGCTCAAACTTAATGTTCCGATGTTCGTCAAAGTACCAGGTAGTGTGAGTACCAGGCATGACTTTCATACAACCATTTTTTCGAGTGGCTTCACTGAAGGTTACCCAAGCAGTCAGTTCCCAAGGTCCATCGTGAGACTCAGTAGGAACCAGCTTCGACTCTCCCTCAAATTCTACGAAGCTTTCTGCTTGATGCCAGTCTGTACCTTCATCACCCGGATATTTGGGAAACCACTCTGTTCGCCAGCACAGTACATTTGGACCCAAAATACTACTAACACGATCAACAACTTTTGGGTGAGAGATGATATCATTGAGAGCCTTGATATCAAGATGGCGATCATAGTTCATTTTGTTGTTTGGGAAAGGAGCCGTTTCCTTGTCCAACAGATCCATCTTGATACCATACCATAACTCAAGCATCTCTTCTGGTGGGAAGAGAGTAAAAGGTCCAATATAGCCATTTTCCTGAAAGAATTGTTTTTCTTCCACAGAAAGATAGTATCTGGGTTCAGCAGTGATAGTTTTCATTCTTATCTCCCTTGTTTCTCTTGAAGTGGTCAAATACTTCTGCAACAAATCTACTCAGGTTACTGTCCCAAAGGTCGTCTAATTTTGTTGTGTTTGTAAGTATCTTCCCCTGCTACCAGAACAGTTGCATACCGTTCTAAAGGAAATACTTCTCCAAAGTGCTGAAAAGATTCCCAATCTGGATATACTCTCACGTCTGTGGGAACGAAGCGTGTTGACCAGCCGTAACGTATCGATGAGCCAGAGGTATTTGGTTCTGAGCCATGCATACATCTAGACGTAAACAGAATAAATTGACCCGGTTCCATTTCCAGGTGTACCGCTTGGGATTCATCAGGCTCCCAGTTAGGATCTAGTTTCAGTTTATAGTAGTCATAGCCATAGACCCCAGTCTTTTTACCCCCAGTGAGTTTTTGGTTGATCTTGTCTGGCTCAAACTCAATGTTACGATGCTCGTCAAAGTACCAGGTATTGTGAGTACCGGGCATTACTTTCATACAGCCATTTTCTCGGGTGGCTTCACTAAATGCAACCCAAGCAGTCAGTTCCCAAGGTCCATCGTGAGACTCAGTAGGAACCAGCTTTGACTTGCCCTCAAACTCGACGAAGCTTTCTGCTTGATGCCAGTCTGTTCCTTCATCACCAGGATATTTGGGAAACCAAGCCGTTCTCCAACATAGTACATTTGAGCCCAAAAGACTGCTAACACGGTGAGCAATTTTTGGGTGAGAGATAATATCACTCAAAGCCTGGATATCCAGATGACGGTCATAGTTCATTTTACTGTTAGGGAAAGGTGCCGTTTCCCTGTCCAAAAGATCCATCCTGATTTCGTTCCACAACTCCAGGATCTCTTCAGGTTGAAATAGAGTAAAAGGTCCAATATAGCCATTGTCTCGAAAGAATTGTTTTTCTTCCACAGAAAGATAATAACTGAGTTCAGCTTTTGCCCTAGTTTTCATCTACTTTTTTACTCACCGATAAAGTTAACTGCTAATGTGTTTGCTCTCTGACCGCATCAATTTCTTTACTCAGTTCAGCAATTGTTGATTTGTGCTTATCAAAAAACCACCGAGCTTTGATGCTAACCCCCATCTTTTCTGTTACCTGATTAACCACTTCAACCAAATTTATTGAGTTCCCCCCGATATCCATAAAGCGATCTTCTATACTGATTGTCTCAACACTGAGAACGTCTTTCCATATTTCAGCAAGCTGCTTTTCTGTTTCTGTCTGGGGAACCACGACATCAGAAATGGGTAGTTCTGTTGAATTACTCATCTATTTATCCTGATTTATCTATCTATAAGAGATGTTAAAAGTGCTTGTCACATCTCTGGACTAACCTTTTTAAGTAAGGAAGAGTGTTAAGGGGAGTTTATACACTTTGCTTATTTATAGCGTTTATCGTGATTATGATGTACAGCGCAATTTCAGGATTATCCCCGTACAACCCCCTTAAATATTGGCTTTTGCCTTTTGCCTCTTGCCTGAAAATGATAAGCTTTGTCCTCATGAATATGAGAATTGCTATATCCATTTTTCATGGTATCACAGAGCCAGCCAAAAATAACAAGATTATCTTATCAAAAAATATTATGAATATTTTTAATAGTATAGAAAAACATTATGAAAGCACCGAAAAAAAAACGTCGAGGGTTATTCAAGGTAAACGCATCTAAATTTGTATCAAAATTTACATTCAAAAAGTAAACAATAATACCAAAAATCTAGAATTACCCTGTAGACATCTCCAGGAATTGCAAAGCAGTTCTATCACTAGCTTTGAGATGCTTGCGATCATTCACAAAAATGACAACTTTCAACGAAAAAATAATAGTTATTAAGCTTTGTTAATAATAAATAATTAACCTAAAAAATATAAACTAAATATGTAAGCATTCAGCCGTCAGCCATTCGCGTTCGCGAAGCGTCGGCTTTGCCGAAAGCTTGGCCTATGGCCAAGGCCAAGGCTCACGCTGCTTGAGGTGGTTATTTTATTCAAAAGCACCTCAGAGCTGATTCGTAAACTCGCTGTAATGAACCTATCCCACTAATATAATTTTAGTAATCCACATAAGCTGTTGCGCATTTAAACTGTGATAACAGCATTGCCTTTGTTTTTTATTTTTCGTACCCATTTTATAATTAACCCTCCTTCATTTAAAAGATGATTTAACAAACATTCTAATTCTTCAATTGATTTGAAAACTCGATTGGCAATATATTCTTTTGCTGAATGCCAAACCAATTCAATTAAGTTATAATCAGGACTATACTCGGGAAGATA